>CAVCTP010000232.1:0-2008 GCA_963605145.1 Tannerellaceae bacterium | reverse complement strand
AAAGAAATAATAAATAACGATATAGCTAAGTATGATGCTTATGTTAAAAAGATATTAGCTCATAAAAGTATATTGGCTTATATCTTAAAGGAATGTGTTAAAGAATTTAATAATATGGAAATAAAAGATATTTTATCTTGTATAGAAGATGATATTCATATTTCTGATATAAGTGTTGATCCTTATTTAACAAGTATTAAAGGTTTAAATACCGAAGATAATGAAATAAATGAAGGATTAATAAGATATGATATTGTTTTCTATGTTAATTTAAAGAATAACTTATCTAAAATCATTATCAATATTGAAGCACAAAAAGATGAACCATCTAAATATAAAATACTTAATAGAGCTATCTTTTATGTATGTAGACTAGTATCTAGTCAAAAACAAAAAGATTTTATTAATTCTAATTATGATGATATTAAACAAGTTTATAGTATTTGGCTATGTATGAATACTAAACATAATACTTTAAGTCATTATCATCTTATAAAAGAAGATAAACTAATTCCTTATAACTGGAAAGGTGATATAAATTTATTAAATATTATTCTTGTTGGTATTAATGATAATGATGATTCTAATTTAGATATTCATAATTTACTTAATACCTTGTTTACTAGTAATTTGAGCGTGCCTGATAAACTAGCTATAATAAAAAAAGAATATAAAGATATTTTGGTTGATGATAAATTAAGAAAGGATGTGAGTGATATGTGTAATCTTGGAGAAGGTTTGGTTGAAAGAACTGTTGAAAGAGTAACTAATAATATGAATGAAAATTTTGTTATGAATATGTATAAAAAAGGTTATACATATGATGAGATTGCGGATGTTATAGAACTTAGTGTTAATGACATCAAAGTTATTATCGAAAATAAAAAGACTTTATAAAAAAATAGGCGTTTGCCTATTTTAATATTTTCTTTTGTTTACCTCAACATTATTTAAGATGACTGGTATTACAATTGGATTTCGATTAGTCTTGGAATAAAGGAATGGTTCAAGTGTATTTTTAATACAATTCTTTAAATCATTAAAAGTAACTTTTCTTTTCATTGCTTCTTTTAGAGCATCATAAACAATATTTTCAGCTTCTTTAATCATTAATTGGCTATCTTTAATATAAACAAAGCCTCTTGTAACAATACCGGGCTTACATAAGATTTTATTTACTCTTGAATCAATGCATACAACAACAGCTACCATGCCATTATCAGCAAGGATTTGTCTATCTTTTAATACTGATGTTGATAAACCTGAAACATCTCTTCCATCAACATAAATTGCATCCGTTTGAATTCTGGTATTTGATCTAAATACTTCACCTTCTCTTAGTACTAAAGCATCACCATTTGCACAAATAAAACAATTTTCTTCAGGAATACCCGTTTCAACACCTGTTTGAGCATGTAACTTAAGCATTTTATATTCACCATGTACAGGCATGAAATATTTTGGCTTAATTAGTTGCATCATTAGTTTTTGTTCTTCACGACTTGCGTGTCCTGTAGTATGAAGTGATTGGAATGTTGCGTTTTCTAGAACTTTTGCACCATTTCTAACAAGTTGATTAATAATGCCTGAAACATTTAAAGCATTACCGGGAATTGGGTTACTTGAAAGTACGACCGTATCGCCTGGGATTATTTTGATATATTTATGTACACCATTGGCAATACGACTTAGGGCAGCCAAAGTTTCTCCTTGTGATCCTGTACATATAATACATACTTTGTTTGGTGGGAAAGTATTTACCATATCTTGGCTTATGAAAGTATCTTCTGGAACATCGATAGTTTTTAATTGTTTACCAATTTCAACGACGTTTTCCATTGATCTACCAAGTACTAAAACTTTTCTGTCACATTTAGCTGCGGCTTTTATGATTTGTGCAAGACGATTAACGTTAGAAGCAAAAGTAGAAACAATTAATCTTCCTGGAGTTTTTTTAGTAATATCTAGTACTGTTTTGGCAACTTTCTTTTCTGATATTGAAAAGCCT
>CAVCTP010000231.1:0-2019 GCA_963605145.1 Tannerellaceae bacterium | reverse complement strand
GATTTCATGATATACTAAATGTACTTATTGGAGGTTTATAATGGCAAAAGAAATGGTTGGCGCAAAAATAATTGCTGGAAGATGGAATGTATCGGTTAGAAGAATAAATCAATTATGTAATGCTGGTGAAATAGCTGGCGCAATAAAAGAAGGTGGTATCTGGAAGATTCCAAGTGATGTCTTTAAACCTACCATACTTCGTGATAAAAAAGAATCTGGAAGAATTCCAACAACAAAGCTTTTGCCTTGTCCTGTAGGTGTAACCTCTTATAAAGAAGTAAGTTCTGAATGTTATTACGTGGATAAGACAAGGATGATAAAAGACATCATAGATGATCATAATAAGGTAATGCTTTTTACTAGACCTAGAAGGTTTGGCAAAACGCTTACTATGGATATGATAAAAACTTACTTTGAAAAAAGTAATGAAGATAATTCTATTTATTTTATAAATCGTGAAATATGGAATTGTGGCGATTCATATAGAACATATCAAGGAGCATATCCAGTTATTTTCTTGTCTTTTAAAGATGCCCATCAAGCAACTTGGCAAGATATGTATGAAAGTCTAACGATAACAATTCGAAATGAATATAAAAGACATATTGAAGTATTAAAAAATAATAATATAGCCGATATTGATAAGCAATTCTTTGAAGAGCTATTAAGTGATAATGTATCAAAAGTAGAATATCAATCATCACTTGGAATACTTTCACATATTTTATCAGCTGCCTATAATAGCAGAGTCATTGTAATAATTGACGAATATGATACACCTATCCAACAAGGTTATAACAATGGTTATTATAATGAAATCATTGATTTTATGAGAAATTTATTCTCTGCGGTGCTAAAGGATAATGATGTTTTAGAATTTGGTATATTAACAGGAATCTTAAGGGTCGCAAAAGAGAGTTTATTCAGTGGCTTAAATAATTTGATTGTTAATACAATTCTTGATGAAAGATATTCAAATTATTTTGGCTTTACAACACAAGAAGTAAAAGAAATGGCTGAATATTATGACCAAAGTGAAAAAATGGAAGAAATTAATAAATGGTACGATGGCTATATATTTGGAAAATCAGAAATATATAATCCTTGGTCAGTAATTAGTTATTTTAATAATAATTGTGTTCCAAAGGCCTTCTGGTCTCGTACTAGTAGCAATGATATGGTTTTAGATATTATTAGAAATGGCAATCAAGAAATACAGAAATCCTTAATAAATCTTTTACAAGACCATCCTGTACAAGCAATAATTGATACAGATGTTATATATCCTGAAATAAAATCTTCGGCAGATACTATTTATAGTTTTCTATTGATGACAGGATATTTAAAAATAGAGTCAATTGCTAGTGATATAGGCGATATTCCAATATGCAATTTATTAATTCCAAATAAAGAAATTAAAAATGTATTTAAGAAAGATATTATCGATAACTTATCAAAGAATATAGAAAATTCTATAATTCGTAATTTCCAATTAGCACTTAAAACTAATGATAAAGAAACATTACAAAATACTTTGCAACAATATTTACTTGTTTCAACTAGTTATTTAGATGTAGCACAAGAAAACTTTTATCATGGAATGATGCTTGGTTTACTAGCGATTATGTCCGATGATTATCAGATAAGTTCAAATAGGGAATCTGGCGAAGGAAGGTTTGATATACAACTAAAACCAATTTCTAATAAGTATCCAGGCATTATCATGGAATTTAAATCATCGGATAGTACCAATGATGAAGTATTATCAAAATTAGCCGATGATGCAATTCAACAAATAATAGATAAGAAGTATGACATAGAATTAAAAACAAATGGTGTTAATGATATTGAACTTTATGGCATTGCATTTGGAAAGAAAAATGTAAAAGTAAAAAATAAACAAATACCTTTAAAAGATTAAATTAGTATTTTCGTTAACCCATGTATTTTTTATAAATTTAGATATTTTATATAATTAATACACATAATATTTTTGCAGTTAAGGAGTACGAATGAAAA
>CAVCTP010000230.1:0-2030 GCA_963605145.1 Tannerellaceae bacterium | reverse complement strand
TATAGCCGCAGTGAAAACCACGCCGTTTAGACGTGGTTTTTATTAGTAGGTGTATTTTTCAAAGGAGGATATTATCTATGTCAAATAAAAATACTAAAATTGCCTACTATTCCCCAAAGTGGATTTCTCGTCGCTTAGATGATGCTATCGATTCTGCTGTAGAGTCTATTGGATGTTTTTGTGTTGATCCGGTTTCTAATTTTACCAGAAGCCGTATTCTTACTCCCAAGACACTTATTAAATTTATTTTGGGTTTGCAGGCTCATTCTTTGCCAAGTGAAGTTTCTGATTATTTTACTTCTTCAGATACTGATATCCCATCAGTATCTGCTGTTTCACAACGCCGTGACCTGTTATATCCTGAAATTTTTAAATCTATCAACAGAAGATTTCTTTCTTCCATTGATAATCTGTCCACATTGAATGGTTACTATATTCTTGCACAGGATGGTTCTGATATCAATTTGCCTTTTTTACAGGATGATACTCAAATTTCTTATGGTCAGGATTCTATTGTTTGTCAATATCATCTGAATGCCTTGTATGACTGTATCAATCATGTATTTTGGGAATCAAGAATTGACCTTCCAGCCAAAAAAAGTGAAGTAAACGCATTGATTGATTTTATCAATCACCGTAATTATCCTGAAAATTCAATTATTACAGCTGATAGAAACTATGAAAGTTACAATCTTATGGCTCATTGTATTGAAAATAATCAAAAATTTGTATTCAGAGTTAAGGATATCGATACGAAAAAAGGAATTTTGACATCTCTATCCCTACCCGATGAAACATTTGATATTACTGTTACTCGTACGCTTACAAATGTACAAACAAATGAAGTCAAGAAAAATGAAAACAATCAATTTGTATTTCTTTCATCAAAGTCTGTTTTTGATTATCTTGATGCCTGTAATCGTTTCTATGATCTTAGTTTTAGAATCGTAAGATTTAAAATAGATGATGATAAATATGAAACATTGGTTACTAATCTTAATGAAAATGAATTCAAATTAAGTGATTTCAAAGATCTTTACCATCTTAGATGGAATGAAGAAACGGCATTCTATTATCTCAAATACGCAGTTGGCATGCTTTATTTCCATTGTAAAAAAAGACAGCATATACAGCAGGAAATATATGCATCAATTTTATTTTATAACTATGCAAATTTGATTATTCAAAATATAAAAAAGAAGATGGAGATTAAAAAGACAAAGTACATATACAACGTCAATGTAAGATCGGCATTGACCAATATAAGAAACTACTTTCGCAATCAAATAAAAGAATCCATCCTGATCAGAAACATAAAAAAATATCTGACCCCATCAAGGCCAGATAGAAACGTTCAACGTTCTATAAAACGACAATCACCAAAAGCGTTAAATAATAGAACAAGTTGACAAAGTTATTCTAACATAATTTTTTCTAGAAATCATAAATTTTTTTGAGCCTAGATACAGGTTCTTTTAAAGTGCGTCAAAAATAAGATAATAAACCAAATTATTTAGGATAAAACAAAAAGAACAGAACATAGAAATATGTCTGTCCTTAACTTAACATAAATAGAACTGCCTTTTATATAATGTCACCTTAACTTAATGACATTGATCCAAGAGAGGTTCATTCTTTTTTTGTATAAAGAAAAGAAGTAGATAAGAGAAATATATACCTGAAAAAGGAAGAGGACACACGATAGAGGACGTTTTAAATAAACGAGACAAAAAAGTATAGATAAAAAAACATTGATTAAAAGGAAGGAAAGTGATAAAAGAAGCAAAAAAGTAAAAAAACTTTCAAATAAGTATTGCATTTATTGGAATAATAGTGTATTATAACCTAGTCGGCAAGAGATAGACTTGCCAAGAGGACATTGAAAACTGAACGAGAAAGAATAAAACACAACGTCAATTAAAAAAGTTTATTTAAATAAAAAAAGAGCTAAACAGACTAAGAGATTGTCTGAGAGAATAAGAGACAATGGAGAGTTTGATCCTGGCTCAGGATGAACGCTGGCGGCGTGC
>CAVCTP010000229.1:0-2036 GCA_963605145.1 Tannerellaceae bacterium | reverse complement strand
GAACTATTCTTTTCAATAGATCCAGGATATAGAGGCGAGTCTGGTAAAGTATCTACACAATATCAAAACTTACATGAAAATCCAAATGATAAATTTTATATACCAGATAATGTATATATCATAGGCACAATGAATGATATCGATAGGTCTGTTGATACTTTTGACTTTGCTATGAGAAGAAGATTTAGATTTATTGAAATTAAGCCAGAAGATAATTTGGGAATGTTAGATCAATTAAGTGACCAAAACATAAAGGATGAAGCAATCAAACGTATGAATAGTTTGAATAAACAAATATGCGAAACTGATGGATTAAATGAAAATTATCAAATAGGTGCTTCGTATTTCTTAAAACTAGAAGATATTGATTTTGATGAATTATGGTCTGATTATCTAGAACCATTATTAGAAGAATATGGTCGTGGTTTAGCTGATGAAGAAGAACTTATTAAAAAATTTGAAGATGCTTACAATTTAAAGAACAATGATAATCAATACGATTAACGATAATAATATTCAAATTGAAAAAGAAAGTTTATCTGATGTAAAAAATCTTGTTAATAAGATTGTTGATAAATCTTTAAGAAAACTACAAGAAGAAGGTATTTTTGTGTTCCCTGAAGTACTTAAAGATGCTGAAGATTTAGATGATGAACAGTTTATCCTTAAAAGTTATAATGGCTATTATTGTTCATCAAACATTATGGGCTTTATAGGATATGGTCAAGAAAGATTGGTAATTAAATCAAGGTTTTCTAATGATAATAATGACCACGATTATTTCCTTGAATATCTATTAAGCAAAGTACTTGATATTCCAAATATTGTTGATTTAGAGACTAATGCAAATAATGATAACAAACTATTTAATTACTTACTGTTCTTGTTTCCTTTTTATCTAAAACAAGCCATAAGAAAAGGTTTGTTCAAACAATACGAAAAGCATGAATATAACAATGAAAATATTAAGGGAACAATAGATATTGCTAGGCACATAAAAAGTAATGTTCCTTTTATTGGCAAAATTGCTTATTCACAAAGAGAATTTTCTTATGATAATGATTTAATAGAACTAATTAGACATACTATTGAATATATAAAAACATTTTCTTATGGTAGCCAGATTCTTAACAAAGTAAGCAGTGAAGTAAAACAAATTATTGAAGTAACAAAATCTTATTCAGCAAGTGATAGAAATAAACTTATCAGCAAGAATTTTAAACATCCTATCAAGCATGCATACTATAAGGAATATCATTCTTTACAGCAGTTGTGTTTATTAATATTAACCAATAAATCACATTCTATAGGTCAAGGGCAAAAGAAGATTTATGGCATCATTTTTGATGGATCTTGGCTTTGGGAAGAATACTTAAATATTCTAATTAAAGATGAATTCTATCATCCTAAAAATAAGGCAAGTAAAGGCGGACAATGGTTGTTTACTAATAGCACAAGTAAAGAAGGTCTTATATTCCCTGACTTTATTGGTAAAAATCTAGATAACAGGATTATAGCTGATGCAAAATATAAACCACTAAGTAACATAAAAAACAAAGATTATCTTCAACTCCTTGCTTATATGTTTAGATTTGACTGTAAAAAGGGATATTTCTTATATCCTGAGGCATCTGATTCAGGTTGCATAACTTTAAATCTAAATAAAGGTGTTTCATATGAGAAAAATGTTGAATCTAGACAAGATATATCAATCATTAAGCTGGGTTTAAAGATTCCAAAAGAGGCTAAAGACTATGGTGATTTTGTTAAAGAATTGGGTTCAAATGAAGATAAATTTATTTCTAATTTAATTAATAGATAATTAAAATTATAAAAATGAAATTTGCCACACATGTGTTGATATTCATGCTAACAACAGACACTAGTATTGATCAAATCATTAGTAATTGTCTGGACATTTTTGATTACATCCAGTTTCATTTTTTCATAGCCATTATCGTACTTAACTTTTCTGCCTTCTGTGCAAAGTGCATTATAAATTGTTTTAGCTTTGCATCCAACGACTTGTGTTACAT
>CAVCTP010000228.1:0-2036 GCA_963605145.1 Tannerellaceae bacterium | reverse complement strand
TATCTATACCTACCGTATTTATATTTAAGGATGGTCAATTGATATCAAAAACTACTGGCTATCAAGGTAAAGATGGCATGAAACAATTTATTGAAGGGGCTATAAAATAAGCTCCTTTTTAAATGCTTAACTTTGTAACCCCTTGTAACCCCTCTTGAAAATGGTAAAAAGGGGTTATAAAATATACTTAGGTGAAGCATGGAAAAGATAAACGATAAAATACTTAAACTTGAATCAGAAATTAATGATTTGCCTATTGGATATATTTCAAAAAAGAATATTAATGGGAAAATTAGGCAATATCATCAATGGACTGAAAATGGTAGAAAGAAGAGTAAATATCTTGATGATAAATTAGCGGATATATTAGCTGAAAAGATAAATAAAAGAAGAACTTTAGAGAAAGAACTTAAAGAAATGAAAAAACAAGTTCCAAAAAAATCTAAGATAAATTATTCAGATTATCATTGTGAAATATTAATTGGTGATACATTAAGATCATTTATTTCACAAGCAAGTCATCTTAATAGAAGGCCAATTATTCAAGAAATTATTGATTATACTAAATCAGAATTAAATAGTAAGGTTCTTATTTTATATGGATTAAGACGTACTGGAAAAACTACTTTAATCCAACAAACTATTTCTAGTTTTAATGATGAAGAATATAAAAAAACTGCTTTCATGCAGATACGTACTGGTGATACTCTAGCAGATGTTAATTCTGATTTGAAAAAATTACAGGCTAATGGTTTTAAATATATTTTTATAGATGAAGTAACATTGCTAGAAGATTTTATTGAAGGTGCTGCTATTTTTTCTGATATCTATGCAATGTCTGGTATGAAGATTGTTTTATCAGGAACTGATTCATTGGGATTTGTCTTTTCTGCGGATGACCAACTTTATAATCGTTGTAAGTTAATACATACTACTTTTATTCCTTATAAAGAGTTTGAAAGTGTATTAGGAATTAAAGGGATTGATGAATATATTAGATATGGTGGAACAATGAGTGTTGGCGGTGTTTACTATAACGCTAATTCAACCTTTATAAATATAGAGAGTACCGATGAATATGTTGATAGTGCTATCGCTAGAAACATTCAACATTCATTAAAGTTTTATCAATATGAAAATCATTTTAGACATCTACAAGAACTATATGATAATAACGAATTAACTAGTGCAATCAATAGAGTAGTAGAAGATATTAATCATCGTTTCACAATAGATGTATTAACACGTGATTTTATTTCTCATGATTTGGGTATATCTGCTAGAAATTTACGTCATGATAAAGATAATCCTACTGATATTTTAGATACTATAGATATAGATTCTTTTACAGAAAGATTAAAACAAGCTTTAGAAATAAAAAACAAAAATGAACAAAATATTAAAATTACAGATGCCCATAAAACAGAAATAAAAGAATATTTAGATTTATTAGATTTAACAGTAGATATTCCTGTTCAAACATTACCGGTAACTAATAATTCAGAATATATGACGGTAATTAGCCAACCAGGATTACGCTATAGCCAAGCTGAAGAATTAATTAAACAATTAATGTTAGATGCTTCATTCCAGAATATTTCAGCTTTAGATAGAAAAAAGATTAGTTCTAGAATATTAGATGAAATTAAAGGAAGAATGATGGAGGAGATTGTTTTACTTGAAACAAAAAAAGCTTTTCCTTCAAAAGAAGTATTTAAACTAAAATTCGCGGTTGGTGAGTTTGATATGGTGATATGTGATTCTGAAAACGTAACTTGTGAAATATATGAAATAAAACATAGTAAGGAAATAGTTTCTCAACAATATAGACATTTAATAGATGATGATAAATGTAAGGCAACAGAATTTCGTTTCGGTAGCATTGTTAGAAAGTGTGTAATATATCGAGGCGAGAGTAAGGATGTTGAAAATATACATTATATAAATGTAGAAGAATATCTAAAAAATTTATAAGTTTTAATTGATAAAAAAAGTATTGAATTTTAGAAAAAATTATTATTAAATTATAGGGTACT
>CAVCTP010000227.1:0-2038 GCA_963605145.1 Tannerellaceae bacterium | reverse complement strand
GTATTTACATCCTGCTTTGGAGTAATTACTACAACCAAAGAATTTGCCATACTTTCCATTTTTTAGAATTAATCTACCACCACATTCTGGGCATGTGTATTGGGCTTTCTTAATTTGTTCACCATATGCGTTTTTTATTTCTTCTACAAATGGTGAAATATTATTCTTTATTGTTATTAAGAATACTTTCTTTTTTGCTCTTGTTAATGCTACATAATAAAGTCTTCTTTCCTCTGAATAAGGATATGAATCAGAACTATCTAAAAGAAGTTGCAGTATTGGCGCATCACTTATTCGGCTAGGGAAGCCCATACCTTTGAATTTATTATTAATGATGAATACATAGTCTGCTTGCAAACCCTTTGATGCATGCACAGTCATAAAAGTAATGTCTAAATCTTTTCGGTCGTAATATTCAACATGCACCTTGCCGTCAGCATTAATATATTTATATTTAAATTTAAGATCACTATCCAAAATGTTAATGTCAAATGTATATCTACCAAGTAATAATACAGAAGCATTTTTAGGTAGTTCTTTTATTTTCTTTTCCATGAACTCGATAGCAT
The DNA here is from genome assembly GCA_963605145.1 of Tannerellaceae bacterium. Classification (GTDB taxonomy): domain Bacteria; phylum Bacillota_I; class Bacilli_A; order Erysipelotrichales; family Erysipelotrichaceae; genus Colivicinus. The sequence goes on along the minus strand of CAVCTP010000227.1, from coordinate 1,469 downwards.
ATTTTTCTTGATAACCATTAATTTCTTCTAAAGCAAAAGTATTTGAAGTATTTTTAGATATCAAGGATTTAACTTTTTGGTTTTTATTCTGCATGATAAAGTATCCAGAAATATCAATTAGACTTTGAGAAAATCTATATGTAGTTTCAATTTTATCTTCTACAGTTGGACCCCAATATTTAGAAAAATCTAAGATGAATCCTATGTCGCTTCCACTGAATCTATAAATTGATTGCCAGTCATCACCAACGCAAAAAAGTTTATATGGTTTTTGTTGTCTTAATGAATACAAAAGTTTAAATCTAGATTGTGATATATCTTGATATTCATCTATTACTACATATTTATAATTATGGATATACTTATTTTCATCTATGTAATGTTTGGCTTTGCTTATCATATCATTAAAGTCAATTTGTTTTGTTTTAATTAACATGTTTTGATAAGAATCATATATTGGTTTAATTAAGTCAATAATAATATCTATTTTTATTGGTCTAGGCAGTGTTTCATTTCTTCTTTTTAGTTCTTCAAAATCACAATCATTACTTTTTATTAGGTTAATAATTGTGCCAAACATATCAACGATACCATCAATAATATTATTGTCGGTAGATTGATTCCATATTTCTTCCAAAGATTTATGTTTGTATTTAACACCGTAATCATTTAAATGTTCAACTAAATTATCCAAAAGAACATTTTCAAAATGTTCGTAGGCAAATAATTCGATATACTTTGTTCCGTTTTGTTTGTGAACCATCCTTTTCCAGTTCATGGAATCCCTATATACCTCAGATGCTGTTTTCCCATCTTTACCTTTAAAATATTTTGCAACTTCGCCATTTCTATCAATGCCATAGTATTCAATATAAATATCATAATCAGGTAAATAGAAATCTGGTTTATATTGGCTATATTCTATGGTGGCTGTATCGAATTTATAAGGTGTTTCATATTCATATTTCAATCCATTTATGTATAAGAAATTGGCAATCATCATTTCACCATAACTTTTTACTGTATCTCCTTTTAATGTTGTTGGAGGGTTGGATTTTAAATACGTTTGATATTCTTCTTCATTTTCAAACTCAAATTCAGATTTATTTTTGTCTCCATAAAAGAAGATATATAAACATAATTTATTAAAATAAGATTTATCTTCACATAATTTATTAATTTCATTTTTGATAAATTGTTTAATATTAGCAGTATAAATTGTTGGTTTCTTGTTTTCTACTTCGGTGATTATTTTCATTCCAAACTTATGAAATGTTGAAGCTTCTAATTTGCAAGATGTTTCTTTCTGAAGTCTTTCAGACATTTCATTTGCAGATGCATTGGTAAATGATAGAACTAATATATCTTCAGGATTAGCTTTGTGTGAAGCTAAAAGAAATTTGATATATCCAACAATCGTTGTTGTTTTGCCGGTTCCTGCTCCAGCAAGCACTAGATGATTATATGAA
>CAVCTP010000226.1:0-2054 GCA_963605145.1 Tannerellaceae bacterium | reverse complement strand
TGGAATTTAGGAGGAATAAAAATGGCTAAAAAATTAGTTACAGATTTACAAGTAAGTGGTAAAAAGGTCATCGTTAGAGTTGATTTCAATACTCCACTAAAGAATGGTGAAGTTTCTGATGACAATAGAATTGTTGCTGCTTTACCTACAATTAAGTACTTATTAGAAAATAAGGCAAAAGTTATCTTATTATCACACTTAGGAAAGATTGATTATAAGAAAACAGATGAAGAAATTGCTGCTGCAAAGAAGAAGAACGATATGGCTATCGTTGCTAGAAAACTTCAAGAGCATTTACCAGATACAAAGGTTATATTTGTTAATGCAACTAGAGGTGAAGAACTTGAAAATGCTATTAATACAATGAACGAAGGTGAAATCGTATTAATGCAAAATACTAGATATGAAAAGGGTGAATCAAAGAATAATGAAGAGCTAGGTGCTTATTGGGCTTCATTAGGTGATTTATTTGTTGAAGATGCATTTGGTTCAGTTCATAGAGCTCATGCTTCTACAGTTGGTATCCCAACACATCTACCTTCAGCTGTTGGTTTCTTAGTTGAAAAGGAATTAAAGTTCTTAGGTGATGCTGTTGAAAATCCAGTTAGACCATTTGTTGGTATCTTAGGTGGTGCTAAGGTTGCTGATAAGTTAAAAGTTATTTCTAACTTACTAGAAAAGTGCGATACATTAATCATTGGTGGTGGTATGGCTTATACTTTCTTGAAGGCTCAAGGTAAGGAAATTGGTCAATCATTAGTTGATGATGAACAAATCGATTACTGCAAGCAAATGATGGAAAAGGCTAAGACTTTAGGTAAAGAATTATTATTACCATGTGATACAGTAGTTGCTGATCATTTCCCTGATCCAATTGATAGCGAAATCGCTACTGAAGTTGTATGTTCAAGTTGCATCCCTGCTGATAAGCAAGGTTTAGATATTGGACCTAAGACTGCTGAATTATTTGCTTCAAAAGTTAAAGAAGCTAAGACAGTTGTATGGAATGGACCAATGGGTGTATTCGAAAATCCTACTTTAGCAGCTGGTACAAAGGCTGTTGCAAAGGCATTAGCTGAAACAGAAGGTACAACAATCATCGGTGGTGGTGATTCCGCTGCTGCTATTAAACAATTAGGTTATGCTGATAAGGTTAGCCATGTATCTACAGGTGGTGGTGCTTCTCTAGAATTCTTAGAGGGTAATGGTTTACCAGGTGTAGATATTATTAACGAGAAATAATTAGGAGAACAAAATGAGAAAACCTATTATCGTTGGAAACTGGAAAATGAATAAAACACCTTCTGAAAGTTTAACTTTCATGAAAGGTATTGAAGAAGTATTAACAGGAAAAGAAAATGCCGATTATGGTATTGCTGCTCCATATGTTGATTTAGATGTATGTGTTAAGAATGCTAAGAACTTAATCATTGCTGCTGAAAACTGTAATGAATTAGATTCAGGTGCTTATACTGGTGAAGTATCTGTACCAATGTTAAAAGAAGTTGGTATCACTTACTGTATTATCGGTCATAGCGAAAGAAGAACATATTATAACGAAACAGATAAGGCTTGTGCTGCAAAGGCTAAGAGATTATTCGCTGATAACATTACTCCAATCCTATGTATTGGTGAAACAGAAGCTCAATATGATGCAAATCAAACTGCTGATGTTATTAAATCTCAATTAAAAGGTTCTTTAGCTGGTCTAGATGCTAGTGAAGTAAGCAAGATGGTTATTGCTTATGAACCTATTTGGGCTATCGGTACTGGTAAGTCTGCAACTAAGCAAATCGCTCAAGATTGCTGCAAGCTTGTAAGAGATACTGTTAAGGAATTATATGATGAACAAACTGCTGCTAATGTTAGAATTCAATATGGTGGCTCTGTAAAACCTGACAATATCGCTGAATATATGGCTTGTGAAGATATCGATGGTGCTTTAATTGGTGGTGCTTCATTAAAAGTTGACTCATTCAAAGCTATCATTGATGCTACTAAATAAGTAGAAAACAAATCATAAAGAAATAAGAAGTTTTGTTTCTAGAAATAGA
>CAVCTP010000225.1:0-2056 GCA_963605145.1 Tannerellaceae bacterium | reverse complement strand
CCGGAGTTTCTCAGCTGTTGCTTCTATCAATACCGCGTTCAGCCTTTTAGCATAAGGCTTTTATAGTGTCAAGTAATAGTTATTTTTTTGTTGTGGAATGTGCTGTAATGTGCTATAATTTGACTATAAGGTAGTGATAATAATGTATTTAAAGCTGTCGCATGGATATAAAGGAAGAACTTATTTATCATTTGTTCAAGGTTATAGAGACGAAAATGGAAAAACTAAGCAAAAAACTATTCAAAAGATTGGTTATCTTGATGAATTAAAAACAACGTATGATGATCCTGTTTTATACTTTAGACAAGTCGCCAAGCAAAAATCTAAGGATGAAATTAAAGAATATACAATAAAAAATTTAAATTCAAAGATAATTGATAATGAGAATGCTAAAAAGAATCTTGGTTATGTTATTTTAAAAAGAATTTATAAGGACTTAAATATAAATTCTCTACTAAATGAAAAACAAAAGAAATTAAAAGTCGAATATAATTTAAATGATATCTTTGAATTACTAGTTTATTCAAGAATACTCTTTCCTGATAGCAAGCTTGCAACTTTTAATAATAAGAATACTTTTTTTGATAAGTTTAATTTTTCGGAAAACGATATGTACCGTTCATTGAATTATTTTGGCACTTATAAAGATGAAATTTTAACATTACTTTGGAAAAATACCAAGGATGTCTATAAGCGTGATACATCTATTTCTTACTATGATACTACAAACTACTATTTTGAAATATCATATAATGATGAAGATGAACTTAATGATAAAGGTGAAGTTATAAGAAAAGGTCAAAGAAAAAAAGGTCCAAGTAAAGAACATAGAAAAACACCTATTATCCAAATGGGATTATTGATGGATAAAAACTCAATACCTATATATTATGATTTGTTTCCAGGCAATGAGTCAGAAAAATTGCAAATGCGACCAACTTTGAAAAAAACAAAGGCAAAATTTGGAATTGATAGAACAATAATAGTTGCAGATCGCGGTCAAAACACTTCTGATAACATTTTCTTTGTAGCAGGAAAAAACGATGATAATCATAATAATCATGATGGCTATGTTTATGGGCAAAGTATTTTAAATGGTGATAAAGAATTTAAAACTTGGGCTTTAGAACAAAGTAACTTTATATGTGATAAAATTTATGACAACAATGGTAAATTAGTGACATATAAAGAAGCTAAAAAAGATTGTGATGGAAAAATCATAGGCTATGAAGAAAAGCCTGTAATATTCAAACATAAATCTAGAATATATGCCAAAAACATTAAAATTGAAAGAGATGGTAAAAGAAATTGTTCATATCAAATATATCAAAAGCAAATGGTTTACTACTCTAAAAAATATGCTGATAGACAAAAACATTTGAGAGAAACTGCCATAGAAAAAGCAAAAGATTTAATTAATAATCCAAGCAAATATACAAAAGCCACCTCATATGGCTGCACTAAATACATTAACAATATTAACTTTGATGATGAGACTGGTGAAGTTAAAGAAAATTTAAAGTTATCATTGAAAATTGATAAAATTAAAGAGGAAGAAAAATTTGATGGTTATTATTCCATTGTTACTAGTGAAAAACATTTATCTGATAAAGAAATAAGAGACATTTACAAAGGACTGTGGAGAATAGAAGAATCATTCAAAATAACAAAATCCGAATTAGAAACAAGACCGGTTTTTGTCTGGACACCAACAAGTATAGAAGCACATTTTCTATCATGCTTTGTCTCTTTACTAATCATAAGATTATTAGAGTATAAGTTAAATAAAAAGTATTCTGTTCCCTATATTTTAGATTCTATAAGAAATTATGAAAGCACTAAAATTGAACATGATATTTACTTACAAAATTTTAGAAATGACGCTATCAAAGATTTAGAGAAGGTTTTTAACATTGATTTGTCTAGAAAATATCTGGCTTTATCAGAAATTAAAAAAATTTTAAATTTTTAGAAAATGCTTTCATTCCACAACATTCAAAAAATGCATATACCCTTATGTAAACTGGGTCTATGCATTTTTGCTGCAAAACAAAAG
>CAVCTP010000224.1:0-2064 GCA_963605145.1 Tannerellaceae bacterium | reverse complement strand
ATCTTAACCGACGAATATAACGCAGACCTTCTTTTAATGGATGAGGCAAAAGGAAGAACAGTATCAACACAAATGGGACTTAAAATTATGGGGACAATCGGAATACTTATGGCCGCATACGAAGAACAACAACTAACGGCTAACGAGGTTCGTGAATGTATAAGCGGCTTGCAACGTGCGGGACATCATATTAGCAATAAACATTACCAACTATTGTTGGATAAACTCAAAAACTTATAATAGTAACCAAAATTTAATATATGATCTTATCCAAAAATAATAAGCCGTGCTATAAAACACGGCTTATCAATGATTATTTGTTTAATATATTGTTTTATTTAACAGCTTTTAAAGCACGTTGACCAATATCATGACGATAGTATTCATTATCAAAATGAACTTTATCAACAACTGCATAAGCATTATCTAATGCTTCTTTTAATGTATTGCCGATACCAGAACATCCTAGAACTCTACCACCACTTGTTACTAGTTTACCATCAACTAATTTTGCTCCAGCAACAAATACTTTATCCTTAACTTCATCAGGAATAGTTATTTCAAATCCCTTTTCGTAATGTTCAGGATAACCATTAGAAGCCATGATTACACATGCTGCACACTTATCAGCGAATTTCACTTCAACTTGATCTAATGTACCATTAGTTGTTGCTTGCATTATTGTTAATAAATCACTTTCAAGAAGAGGCAATACAACTTGAGTTTCTGGATCACCAAATCTACTATTATATTCAACAACTTTTGGTCCATCTTTTGTAAGCATTAAGCCAAAATAGATACAACCTTTGAATGTTCTACCTTCTTTATTTAATGCATCAATAGTTGGATAGAAAATCTTTGATAAACAGATTTCTTCAACTTCTTTTGTATAGTAAGGAGATGGAGCAATTGTTCCCATGCCACCAGTATTTAAACCTTCATCGTTATCTCTAGCACGTTTGTGGTCCATAGAAGAAACCATTGGTTTTAATGTCTTACCATCAGTAAATGCTAGAACAGTAATCTCTGGTCCTTCCATAAATTCTTCAACAACAATCTTATTTCCACTAGCGCCAAATACCTTATCAGCCATGATACTATTAACAGCATCAATTGCTTCTTGTCTAGTGTTAGCAATAATTACACCTTTTCCTAATGCTAAACCATCAGCTTTTACAACTGTTGGAAGTGGACAAACATTTACATATTCTAATGCTTTATTTACATCATCAAAAATTTCATAAGCAGCTGTAGGAATATTGTATTTCTTCATTAATCCTTTTGAGAAAACTTTACTTCCTTCAATAATTGCTGCATTTGCATTAGGACCAAAAGCAGGAATTCCCTTTTCTTGTAATGCATCAACACATCCTAATACTAGTGGATCATCTTGAGCAACTACTACATAATCAATCTTATTTTCTACACAGAAATTAACTATTCCCTCAATATCCTTTGCTCCTATATCTACGCATGTTGCATCAGCAGCAATGCCACCATTTCCTGGCAAAGCATAGATTTCACTAACATCCTTATTTAACTTAAGTTTTTTAATAATTGTGTGTTCACGGCCACCGCCACCTATTACTGCAATTTTCATGAATTTTTATCCTCCTCATTTTTTAAATACTTAACATTTTTATTATATGAAAAAATAAATGCTTTGGTTTAATTAATTTCAATTAATCATTTTCTTTCTTTAAGTTATAATGAATGTTGGAAAAAGAGGGCTTTATAATGATAAAAACAATAGTTACTTATGATATTAATAGCAAAAATAATCCATCAGTTTTAACTTCTCCTACTAGAAAAGTTCAAGACTTTAAAGCAAAAGAAGTTGTTGATTGTGTTAATGATTTAAATGATACTTTAGATAATTTAATTAAAGTTGAAGGAAATAAAAGAGGGGCAATCGGACTATCTGCTACTCAAATTGGCGTTGATTTAGCTATTTCCGCTGTAACTTTAGGTGATAAACGCTATATTTTTATAAACCCAGAAATAAAAGAAAAAAATGGCAATGATAGATTATTCCGAATCGGTTGCTTTAGTTTATATAAATAT
>CAVCTP010000223.1:0-2073 GCA_963605145.1 Tannerellaceae bacterium | reverse complement strand
ATTCTTGAGGATTATATGTTTTTTTAACCTTAGCCATGTTTGTATTATATAATATGGATAACAAATAAAAAAAGGGGATAATTATGTCAGATATGTTTGATGCCAAAGTAGCGTTATTCCATAAAGATGCTGACGGAAAATTTGAAGCCTTGGAAATGTTAGCTAATGAATTAATTTCTTCTGGTGTAGCCAAAAGTAGTTTTTATAATGGAATTAAAGAAAGAGAAAAGGTTTTTCCTACTGGATTATCGCTAAATAAAATGTGTGTTGCTATTCCACATACTGATCCAGAACATGTTAATAGAACACAAATTGGTTTTATTTCTTTAAACAAACCTGTTGAATTTATTGAAATGGGTACCGAAGATAAAAAAATTGGTGTTACTATGATGTTCATGCTTTGTTTGAAAGAAGCTCATGAACAAATTGATATGTTAATGAAATTGATGGATATGTTTCAAAATGATGATTTAATGGATAGATTTGCTGAAGTTAATAATTATGATGATTATTTTAAATTAATTGAAGAAGCAGGATTAAATAAAGGGGAGGCTCAATAATGTTAGTAACTACTAAGAAAATGTTTGAAAAAGCAAAGAAAGAAGGCTATGCAATTGTTGCACCTGATTTTTGGAACTCTACTTCATGTAAGGCATATGTTGAATGTGCCGAAGAATTAGGTGTTCCATGTGTTTTAAGTTATGCTCAAGTTCATAAGGAAATGATGAGCCTAGAAGAAGCATTTGCTATTGGTAAATATTTTGGTGAAAAAGCAAATACCCAAATCGCTTTACATTTAGATCATGGCCAAGATGTTGAAACTTGTAAGAAAGCAATTGATTTAGGTTTTACTTCTGTTATGATTGATGCTTCTAGTGAAACATATGAAGTAAATGTTGCTAGAACAAAAGAAGTAGTTGAATATGCTCATGCTCATGGTGTTGTAGTTGAAGCAGAACTAGGACATGTAGGAACTGGTGAAACTTATGCTAGCGATAAGAATGATTCTATTTATACTGAAGTAGATGTAGCTAAGAAGTTTGTTGAAGAAACAGGTGTTGATTCTTTAGCAGTTTCTATTGGCACAGCTCATGGTAAATATAAAGGTACTCCAGTTATTGACTTTGATAGATTACATGAATTAAATAAAGAATTATCTATTCCGCTAGTATTACATGGTGGCTCTGGTTCTGGTGAAAATAATCTAGAAAGATGTGCTACTGAAGGTATTACTAAGATTAATGTCTTTACAGACTTTACTATTGCTGCATTAGATGCAATTAAGGGTAAAGAATATGAAGATTTATTTAAGATGGTTAAAGATGAAGAAAAGGGTATAAAGGATAAATTAGCTTATTACTATAATTTATTCCATACTGCTAAAGGAGAATAATGATGGAAAAGTATAAATTAAGAAGCCCATTCTTTGTATGTAATCCTAAAGCCTATTTATATGGTGAAGAATCTTTAAAGTTAGCTAAAAAATGTGAAGAGTTAGCAGTTAAATATGATTTTGATGTTATCTTTACTGCACAACATGTTGATTTAGCGATGATTGTTAAAGAATGTCCACATCTAATTGTTTGTGCTCAAGCAATGGAACCTTTAAAACCTGGTAGAGGCATGGGCCATATACTTCCTGAAGCATTAGCTGCTGCAGGTGTTAAAGCAACTTTCTTAAATCATGCAGAAAATCCAATGACTATCAATGATTTAGCTATGACTATTGATAGAGCTAATGAATTAGGTATTTTAACTGTTGTATGTTCAAATGAAGTAGCTGATACAAAGGCTATTGCATCTTTACATCCAGATTGCATGGTTTGTGAATTAAATTCCTTAATTGGTACTGGCAAGACTGCTGATATTTCTTATATGATTCAAACTAATGAAATCGTTAGATCAGTAGACCCTAATATCAAAGTTTTACAAGCTGCTGGTATTTCTACTGGTGATGATGTTTATAAAGCAATCAAGTCTGGTGCTGATGCAACTGGTGGCACATCAGGCATAGTTGCTGCACCTGATCCAATGGCAAAACTAGAAGAAATGTTTGCTGCTTTAGATAAAGCA
>CAVCTP010000222.1:0-2073 GCA_963605145.1 Tannerellaceae bacterium | reverse complement strand
ATACTTGAACATTACCATGAGGATCTCTTTCTAAGAATAATTGTTGTTGAATTCCTAAAGGAAGAATATCAAATACCTTAAATGATTCAGCACTTAAACCATTTTTAATGAAATCATATTTTTCATCCCAACTTGTAAGTTTATTAAATTCATCTTGTTTGCTGCCTGCTAGTAATTCGTTAATTTCACTAATTAAAACTTTAAATTCAGGAACAAATTCAACGATACCTTCAGGTATAATTGCAACACCAAAGTTTTCACCATTAGCACTTCTTTTTGCTACAGAGTCAGCAATATAATCAGCGATTGAAGATAAAGACATCTTCTTAGCAGCTACTTCTTCACCAATTAAACAAATATTTGGTTGAGTTTCTAGAGCACATTCCAAAGCAACATGTGATGCACTTCTACCCATAACCTTAATAAAGTGCCAATATTTCTTAGCAGAGTTAGCATCTCTTTCGATATTACCAATTAATTCTGAATAAGTCTTAGTTGCTGTATCAAAACCAAATGAACATTCAATATCATCATTCTTTAAATCACCATCAATTGTCTTAGGACAACCAATTACTGATATATGACTATCATGTGCTGCAAAGTATTCAGCAAGCACAGCAGCATTAGTATTTGAATCATCACCACCAATAATAACTACTGCATTAATACCGTGTGACTTACATACCTTTTCAACAATCTCAAATTGTTCTTCGGTTTCTAGTTTTGTTCTACCAGAACCGATAATATCAAAACCACCAGTATTACGATATTGATCAATATATTCATCATCAAAGACAATATATTTATCTTCAATTAAACCACTTGGTCCACCTTTAAAACCATATAAAACATTATCCTTATTAGTTGCTTTTAAAGCATCGTATAAACCACAGATAACATTATGGCCACCAGGAGCTTGTCCACCAGACAAGATAACAGCTACTACTTGTTTTTTAACTTCAGCAGTATTTTGTCCCTTTTCAAAAGTTATTTCCTTTTTACCATAAGTATTAGGGAATAATTCTTTAATCTTTTCTTGATCAGCAACACTGCTTGTTACTTCACCTTCCTTGACACAAATATTGCCAATGCCATTTCTTAACATTCCAGGAAGTTTTGGAATATAAGTATATCTTACTTTTTGTAATGGAGATATTTTATTCATATTGCACCTCTTTCCAAATTATTATAACTTAAATCGTGTGTTAATATTATAAGGATGAAAAATAAAAAGTTATTTGCTAGCTTGATGATGTTGATAGCTGCCATCTCTTGGGGCCTAGCCTTTAGTGTTCAAACTATAATGGCTGACTTAGGTACTTTTACCATTACCTTCTTTAAGTGCATTGGTGGCTTTTTATTACTTACTATTGCTTTAATCAAAAAAGCTAAATTCACAAAATCAACTATTATCTTTGGAATAATTGTTGGTATTATAAATTTCCTTGGTTGTGCTTGCCAACAAAAAGGTCTAGAACTATCATCTACTACCAATGCTAGTTTTATTACTTCCTTATATATAGTAATGGTTCCTCTTCTTGGATTATTCCTTGGTAAAAAGGTTAATAAGAAAACTTGGTTAGCTATAGTTATTGCCTTAATAGGAATGTATCTATTATGTATCTCTGGCGAATTTAAATTAAGAATAGGAGACATAATATTACTATTTGCTGCCCTATTCTATGCTTTACAAATAGTTTTTATTGACAATAAAGTTGGTGAAGTCGAACCTTTACCATTTGCTGCTGTACAACAAGTAACTGCATCTATACTTGCTGGATCAATTATGATATTTGTAGAAAAACCAAATCCTTCAACATTACTATCATATTGGCCACTACTAGCCTTTTTATCATTAATCTCCGGTGCCTTATCAATGTTTATTCAAAATAGATTCCAACCAGATGTTGGCCCAACTCTAGCTTCTTTAATTATGAGTTTTGAATCTGTATTTGGTGCTCTATTTGCTTGGATTATCTTAAATCAAGCATTAAGTGTTAAAGAAATAATCGGTGGTGCTTTAATCTTTATTGCGATAATAATTGCAGAATAATAACTTAATAAATTTTGTAC
>CAVCTP010000221.1:0-2083 GCA_963605145.1 Tannerellaceae bacterium | reverse complement strand
AATTTATTGATTATATATTGCACTCTTGTACATAATAGCAAGGATATATTTGATACATATAATATTCTTTAAGTAAAAGTATTTGATAAAATGAATTTATCAATATCTAAAAAATATGAAAATTATCAATTAATTAATCTTGGCTGAATGCAAAAATACATAAATGTTCTAGCAATGATTAGATAAAAAACAAAACATATAGATTTAACTAGAACATATATAACATTATGAATAAAACAAGAATATACCTAAAACTTAGATAATGTGGAAGGAAAGAATATGAACAGCAAAAATGAATTTATTATTAGAAATGGTGAACTCAGAAAATACGAAGGCTACGGTGATAATATAGTAATTCCGGATGGTGTTACTAGCATTGGCAATTATGCATTTCATGGCTGCTATCGCCTAAAGAATATTATTATTCCAAATAGTGTTAAGAGCATCGGCGATGATGCATTCTCTGGGTGCAGACGTCTAACTAGCATTAACATACCAGAAAGTGTTACGTCTATTGGTGACTCTGCATTCTATGATTGCTGCAGCTTAACGGCTATCACTATTCCAGAAAGTGTGATTAGTATTGGCAAAAGTGCATTCTTAGGGTGTGAAGGGTTAAAAGATGAAAATGATTTTGTTATTGTCCAAGATATTTTATTTCAATACTTTGGAAATGCAAGAAATGTTACTATACCATATGGTGTTAAAACTATTGAACAAGGTGTATTTCGAAACTGCAGTAACTTAATAAATATCACTATTCCAGATAGTGTTACATCTATTGGCGAAGAAGCATTTTCTAACTGCATCAGTTTAACTAGTATCAGCATAACAAACAACGCAACAATCATAGGCTACGGTGCATTTTCTAATTGCATAGGGTTAAAAGATACAAATGATTTTATTATAATTAACGATATTTTGTTTTATTATTATGGCAAAGATGCAACTGTTACTATACCATATGGTGTCAAAACTATCGAACAAGATGCATTTCGAAATTGTGAAAGTCTTACAAACATCACCATACCAGATAGCGTGGAGAGAATAGCAAAATCTGCATTCTATAATTGTGAAAACTTAACTAGCATAACAATTCCAAACAGTGTTACAAATATTGACCACCAAACATTTGAAGGCTGTATCAGTTTAACTAGCATCACTATTCCAAACACTGTAACAAATATTGGCAATGCTGCATTCTATAATTGCAGTAACTTAACAACTATCACTATTCCAAATAGTGTAACTAATATTGATGGTTTTGCATTTTATGATTGTAAAAATTTAAGTAACATTACAATTCCAAACGGTGTTGTAAGTATTGGCGATTGTGCATTTACTGGTTGTGAAAATCTAAAAAGTATCACCATCCCAAATAGTGTGGAGAGAATAGGTAGGACCGCATTTTGCAATTGTGAAAGCTTAACTAGCATCACTATTCCAGATGGTGTTACTAGTATTGGTAGTAATACATTTCGAGGATGTAAAAGTTTAGCGAATATCACCATACCTGATAGTGTGACAAGTATTGGTGAAGGTGCATTCAAAAATTGTTATAGTCTAACGAATATTATTATTCCAAACAGTGTTAAGAGTATTGGTGATGATACATTCGCTGATTGTAACAACCTAATACAATTGTCTGTACGCCCTTCAGGTTGCAAATTTGGGATAAATATTTTTGGGAACAGTTTTCCTAAAGGATTGATTGATAATGTAAAAGACTGGTATATGCGTTTTACTGATGATGATTTGAATAAATATGTTTTGGATAAATCAGTTTGGGATATGCTTGATTTTGATCTACAGAAAGAAATTTATATGAATCGTCATGAAAAAAAATTACTTAAAACTTATATGAAAATAATAGACAATCCCGATAAGTTTGGAGAAGCAATTATAGCTAAAATTTCTGACAATGTTTCAATTGAAGATTGTGATTTACTAGTAGGCTTTTTAAGTTCCTTTGGCGAAACAATAGAATCGGATGAAATTGTCAAACGAATATATGATACATTGAACTCTATGGAAGATGGTAAAAAGCTATTGAAGACTATTAAAAAGAACCCTGTACTTAAAG
>CAVCTP010000220.1:0-2087 GCA_963605145.1 Tannerellaceae bacterium | reverse complement strand
TCAGCATATTTATTAGTTAATATTGATGCCATACATTCTCTTACTGCCTTTGATGCAAAGTTTTCAGATGCAATTAGTTCAATATGATCATCTTGTCTTTGTTGTTCCTTATTAATTGCTTGTTGTAATCTTTCTTCTATCATATCTATTTACAGTTTATCTAATTATTAAACTGTTTTCTCCTTTCTTCAATTATATTTGTTAAATTTATGTTTTACGCACAAGTGTATTTTTTTGTGCACTTTCTTGCATTTTTTAAAATATCTACAAGAATATTATTTATAGATTTTATCTAAACTAACAATACTTTCTTTAAATATAGCATTATGCTTTTCATTATCACAATCTAATAAAACTTTAACAGGATTTTTAATATGGGAATATTCACTAATAGGTTCACATACTGTCATACCTCTAGTGTGTTGCCCAGAGCATTCTATATCGACATTCATCATTTCATATTTAAATATTTCTGGTTTTAATAAATAAATAATAGTTGTCATATCAAATATAGGTGAATCTTCTAGATTATGTCTTCTACTATAACCCATATAGAAGTCTAATAGATCATATACTAGTTTAGATACTTTACCCTTATCCTTAAAATAATCTATTTTATCAACGCGATATGCACCAGCTTGACATACTTCTATTGGAGCCATTGTTAGAGGTACTTTACTATTAAAGACAATCTTAGCAGCCTCTGGATCATGATATATATTAAATTCTGCCTTAGCAATAATATTACCTGAATATACAGAACCACCCATAATTACAATTTCTTCAATCTTATTCTTTAGTTCCGGATAAGACTTTAATAATAAAGCAATATTGGTAAGTGGACCTATTCCAACAATAGTTACCTTATCATTTTCCATTAGCATCTTTTTCATGAATTCTACAGCACTTAAGTCACTTACCTTGCTTGTTGGTTCATCTAGTATAGGACCATCCATACCACTTTCGCCATGTGCTAATGGCTGAGGTTCAGGTTCTCTTATTAATGGGGCATCTGCACCCTTAGATACAGGACAATCTATACCTAAATAATCAATTATTTTTAGGATATTATTAGTAACCTTATCTAATAAATTATTACCACATACGGTAGTAAAACCTAATATTTCTAATTCTTGCTTATGTGCTAAGGCAACTAAAAAAGCAATGATATCATCATGACCTGGATCACCATCAATAATTATTTTCCTCATTATAAATTCTCCTTAAAAAATTGACTTGTCTTATCAACTAATTCTTGTGATTGTTCATCATGATTATCCCACAAACCAAATCCATGATTAGCATCCTTAATAATCACTAATTTCTTATTCTTAGCATTATTCAATTGTTGATAAGCTAATTTACCAATGCTTAAATCAACAGTAATATCTTTATCACCATGTACCACAATGGCATTACCATCATATTTATTTAAACCATCATAAGGATTATATTTTGTTATATCATCTAATAATTCTTTATTTATCTTAATAGTTGTATTATCAAAAGCATTATAAAAGTTGCAATATCCTTTAATATTTGCTTCATTATACATATCTACAACACTTCCGCCTAAGAATTTGTCACTACCAAATCCTTCAATACAAAAACCAGCCCATAATGCTAAACAATTAACTTCTCTATGTTTATTTATAAATATAGAAGCAAGTCTAGCACCCATAGAATAACCTATAACGCCAATATGATTTTTATCAATTGAATAATTATCCAACATATATTGATAACATAATTCAATATCATCTAAATTATTAGTCAAAGTATAGTTGATAAAATCTTCATCAGAATCTGTACAACCGGCAAATGACATCATTATAGAATTAACACCTAAAGATGCAAGATTTTTGGCAACTGATAAAAATCTGCCACCTTCTGTTCTATCAGCTTTAAAGCCATGGAAAAACAATACTAATTTACTATTATCAAATTCACTATCAATAACAGTACACTTAATATTAGTATTCCTATTAGATTTAATACTTATGGTCTTTTCAATCATTTTTAATCTAATTCTGCTTTACCAGTATATAGTTGATAGTAACGACCCTTTTGTTTTAATAAGTCTTCAT
>CAVCTP010000219.1:0-2118 GCA_963605145.1 Tannerellaceae bacterium | reverse complement strand
TAATGATGAAGATGAAATTGAAGATGATGAAGATGATAGTCCAAATACAATTTTAAATATTATTTTAATTGTATTGATTGTTGCTTTAGTTGCTGTATTAGGCTTAATAATTTTCTATATTTTAAAGACTAAAGGAATTCTATAATGAAGATTAATATTGCCATTGATGGCCCAAGTGCTGCTGGCAAATCAACAATTGCGGATATATTGGCAAGTAAGTTAGGTTATACGCATCTAGATACTGGTGCTATGTATCGTGCTGTTGCATATCAGGCAAATAAGGAAAATATTTCTATTGATGATGAAGAAAACATTGTCAAGATGATAGAAAAGATGCAATTAGAAATGAAGCCCGATGGTAGAGTTATTCTTTTTGATGAGGATATATCTAAGGCTATTAGAACTAATGAGATATCAATGGCAGCATCAAATGTATCAAAATTAAATGGTTGTCGAAAAGCACTAGTGGCAATGCAACAAAAAATATGTGAAGGTGGTGGCTATATTCTTGATGGTAGGGATATAGGTACTGTTGTATTAGTAGATGCACCAGTGAAGATTTATCTAGTAGCATCTGCTGAAGCCCGTGCTAATAGGCGTGTAAAGCAAAATAAAGAAAAGGGAATTGAGGGCGATGATTATGAATCAATTCTCGCTGATATTAAAAAAAGAGATTATCAAGATATGCATCGTGAATTTTCTCCTTTAAGAAAAGCTGATGATGCAGTTGAGATAGACACTTCTAATCTAACAATAGATGAAAGTGTAAATAAAGTATTAAACATTATTAATGAGAAATTAGGAGAGTAGTATGATAGATGGAACTGTCGCAATCGTTGGTAGACCCAATGTCGGTAAGTCGACAGTTTTTAATCGTATGCTTGAAAAGCGTTTATCAATCGTTGAAGATTCACCAGGAGTTACAAGAGATAGAATCTATGGTGAATGTGAATGGTTATCAAAGACTTATCGCTTAATTGATACTGGTGGTATTCAAATTAAGGATGTACCATTTCAAAAAGAAATAAATGCTCAAGTTGAGATTGCTATTGATGAAGCTGATGTCATTATCTTTTTAGTTGATGGTAGAAATGGTTTAACTAGTGATGATGAATATATCGCAAGACTTCTACAAAAGTCTAAAAAACCTTCAATTTTAGCTGTTAATAAAATTGATGATTTTTCAATGATTGATAATATCTATGAATATTATAAATTAGGAATCGGCGATCCTATAGCAGTATCAGGTGTTCATGGTATTGGTATTGGTGATTTATTAGATAAAGTAAGTGAATATATGCCTGATAAACAAATAGAAGATTATGAAGGCATGATTAAGTTTTCTATTATTGGCAGACCCAACGTTGGTAAATCTAGTCTAACAAATGCTTTCTTAAAGCAAGATAGAGTTATCGTATCAAATATTGAGGGTACAACTAGAGATGCTATTGATACAAAGTTTTCAGTTGATGGAGTTGATTATGTTTGTATTGATACAGCAGGTATTAGAAAAAGAGGAAAAGTATATGAAAATGTTGAAAAATATGCTGTTCTTCGTGCTAAGAGCGCCATTGATAGAAGTGATATATCATTAGTTGTTTTAGATGCATCTACGGGCATTATCGAACAAGATAAGCATGTTGCTGGACTTGCTCATGAAGCAAAAAAGGGTGTCATTATTGTTTATAATAAATGGGACTTAGTTGATAAAGATGATAAGACAATGGCAAATATAACTAAACAAATAAGAAAAGAATTTGTTTATTTAGATTATGCGCCAATTGCTTTTGTTTCTGCTAAAGAACTAAAAAGAGTTAATACAATACTTCCATTAATTAATATGGTTTATGAAAATCTAAATAAACGTATTAAAACTAGTGTATTAAATGAAGTTATATTAGACGCTCAAATGGCTATTCCTGCTAAACCAAAAAATGGTAAGAGATTAAAAATATATTATGCATCACAAGTTTCAAGTGCACCTTGTACAATTGTATTATTTGTTAATGATCCAGACTTGATGCATTTCTCATATGAAAGATATATTGAAAATAAATTAAGAGAAGCCTTTGGTTTTGAAGGTGTACCAATAAATATAGTTTGTAGAGAAAAAGAAAA
>CAVCTP010000218.1:0-2124 GCA_963605145.1 Tannerellaceae bacterium | reverse complement strand
CTGATGGTCTAGCAATCAAGTCATTACAAACAATATTTGAATATTTACCTCGTGCATATGATAATGGTCAAAATGATGTAGAAGCACGTGAAAAGATGGCCAATGCTGCTACTATGGCTGGTATGGCATTTGCCAATGCCTTCCTAGGCGTATGTCACTCAATGGCTCATAAACTTGGTGCTTTCCACCATATCGCACATGGTGTAGCTAATGCCTTAATGTTAGAAGAAGTATTAAGATTTAACGCTGCTGAAGCTCCAGTTAAGATGGGAACATTTAGCCAATATGATCATCCTCATACTCTAGCTAGATATGCAATGGTTGCTGATGCTTTAAATTTAGGTGGCAACACTGATCAAGAAAAGTTAGAAAATTTAATTAAAGCTATAAATGATTTAAAGGCTAGAGTAGGTATTAAGCCAACTATCAAGGACTATGTACCTGATGAAAAAGACTTCTTAGATCGTCTTGATGCTATGGTTGAACAAGCATTCGATGATCAATGCACTGGTGCTAACCCTCGTTATCCTTTAATGAGTGAAATTAAGCAAATGTATCTAAATGCTTATTATGGCAACAAGCATTTCGAAGAACCTGAAATGCCAACAGCTGAAAATGTTGAAGTTGTTGATGATGATCGTAACTTTAAACAAGCATATCGCCGTGCAAAGAGCGGTTTAAAAAAGAAATAAGGGAGGATAAATAGATGGAACTAAATCGTATAATCGCAGTTAGAAATAATAAAACTATCTATCGTGATGGCGCAAAAGTATATAAGGTTTTTGATGAATCTTTCTCAAAAGCAAATGTATTAAATGAAGCATTAAATCAAGCAAGAGTTGAAGGAACTGGTTTAAATATCCCTAAGATTCTTGAAGTTACAATGACTGATGGAAAATGGACAATTGTTTCCGAATATATTAAGGGTAAGACTCTTGCGGAATTAATGAAAGAAAATCCAAAGAAGAAGGATGAATATTTAAATTTATTTGTTGATTTACAACTAACTATGCATTCTAAGACATGTCCTGATTTAAATAAATTAAAAGACAAGATGAATCGTAAGATTAGTGAAACTGATTTATCAGCAACAATCCGTTATGATCTTCATACTCGTCTAGAAGCAATGCCTAAACATAATAAACTATGTCATGGTGACTATAACCCTTCAAATATAATTATTTCTGAAGATGGTACACCATATATCCTAGACTGGTCTCATGCAACTCAAGGTAATGCCTCAGCAGATGCTGCTCGTACTTATCTACTATTCTGGTTAAATGGTGATATAAATGGTGCTAAGAAATATCTTGATTTGTTCTGTGAAAAGAGTGATACTGCTAAACAATATGTACAAAAGTGGATGCCTATTGTAGCTGCTTCCCAATCAGTTAAGGGCAATGCTAGAGAAAGAGAATTCTTAAATTCTTGGATTGATGTTGTTGATTACGAATAAAGGAGAAAAGTAAAATGAAAGTAACAGTTTGTATAGGTTCTTCATGTCATATTAAAGGTTCTAGACAAGTAGTTGAACAATTACAATATCTTATAAATGAAAACAATCTAGGCGATGTTGTTGAATTAGCAGGAACTTTCTGTATGGGTAAATGCCAACAGGGAGTTTGCGTTACAGTTGATGATAAATTTTATTCTGTAACACCTGAAACAGTTGATGAATTTTTTGAAAAGAATATCTTAAAAAAGGTGAAATAAGATGATTGTCCAAATTTGCGTGGGTTCATCATGCCATTTGAGAGGATCAGAAAAAGTTATTGAGCTTTTCCAAAAAGCCATAGCAGATAATAATTTACAAGACAGTGTTACACTTGCTGGTAGTTTTTGTACTGGCAAGTGTAATCGTGTTGGCGTTACAATAACAGTTGATGATAATATTTATATCGGTGTTACTCCAGAAAATTTCCAAGAATTTTTTGTTGATAAAGTTTTAAACCAAGTTAAACCAGAAAGGGGATAAACAATGGAATGTTTGACCTTAAAGAAATCAAATTGCAAAAACTGTTATAAATGTATTAGGCACTGTCCTGTTAAGTCAATACGTTTTTCAGCAAACCAAGCTTATATCATTGGCAACGAATGTATTATGTGTGGCCAATGTTTTGTTGT
>CAVCTP010000217.1:0-2147 GCA_963605145.1 Tannerellaceae bacterium | reverse complement strand
AATTCACTTAAACGATCTTGTACTGCTGTATATATAATCTCAGCCTTACGGTCTAGTTCTGTTTGTCTTAAACTTCTTCTAATAGAAAAGATTGCTGGAACAGCTAAAGCCAACAACAAAACAAGTATTGAAACCACTGTCAACACTTCTGATAATGTAAAGCCAAATTTATTCTTCAAAAACTTTCTCATATAATTTCAGACACAATTATACATTTAATATTTTAGCAAAAAACAAAACTGACTTACAGCCTAAAACTTACTTATTACACATATATTTCAGCCTTCTTATATGTCAAATTTTCACATATTTTTTTCTTCAACAATTTTGGCATCAGTAAATTTACTATGATTATTGCTAAATTTGTAACAAGGAACTTATCTTTGATTTACTATGTTCTTAAAAAGTCCCTTTAATTCAGTAGTAATTTATACTATATTTCTATAAATTAAGATATTAGCCGAAAAAATGGAAACAAAAATGCCGAATTTGTGGAATCAAAAATGCCGAAAAAATGGAAACAAAATTGCCGAATTTGTGGAAACAAATTCTTAAAAATCTTATAATATACATAGAGGTTACCTACTTATGGAATATATTAAAAGAATTGTTGATAAATTAATAGATGATAGAGCCGAAGCTTTTAATGCCATTGATATTCTTGGTCCAAAAGGATCGGGTAAAACATGTACTGCAAAGCAAAGATGTGAAACGATAATTGAATTCCAAGATGAAGAAAAAAGAAGTGGTTATTTAACAATTGCTGAAACTTCTCCAAGTTTATTTTTGAAGAATAAAAAACCTATTTTGTTTGATGAATGGCAAGATGCACCTAAAATATGGGGAACAATTAGAAAAGACTGCGATGATCATCCAGAAAGCATTGGAGAATACTACTTAACTGGTTCTTCAAGTAAGAAAATTGAAACCCCTCATACAGGAACTGGTAGAATAACAGAACTCACTATGTATCCAATGTCTTTATACGAAACTGGCGAATCTAATGGCAAAATATCTATAACAAAAATAATCAACGATAATAATTACGATATTGATGGAATAACTTGCAATCTAGAACTTGAACAATTATTTTTTGCTGCATGTAGAGGTGGATGGCCACGTTGTTTAGCACTAAAAAGTGATAAAGCAAAACTTCAAATTGCAGTAGATTACTTTAATGAAATTTGCAATAAAGACATAAGCGCAATTGATGGTGTTAAAAGAAATAGTGAGTGGGCAAGAACACTTTTGTGGTCTTACGCAAGAAATATGGCTACACTAGTTAAAAGAAAAATCATTTATGCTGATGTAAAAGCAACACAAAATGTTGCGGATAAAACTTTAGACAATTATGTTGAAAAGTTAGAAGAACTATTTGTCATAAAAGATATTGATGCATGGACACCACAAATTCGTTCAAAAACAGCAATTCGCTCTTCAAAAAAACACATATTTATAGACCCATCAATTGGTATAGCTGCGCTTGGCATTAATCCAGATTATTTTAATAATGATTTAGACCTATTTGGACATGTATTTGAAAATATGGTTATAAGAGATTTATTAGTATATGCTCAAGCACATAATGCAAGTGTCAAACATTATAGAGATGATACTGGTCTTGAAGCGGATGCAATTTATCAAATGCCTGATGGCAAATATGCCTTAATAGAAATTAAAGTTGGGGCAAACAAAATACCTCAAGCAGAAGAATCTTTATTAAAATTTAAAACCCTAATACAAGAACATAATGAAAATGCTCTAAAAAACAAAAGACACCCTCTTCCAACATACCGTGAACCATCTGCTTTAATAATAATATGCGCTACAGCGCCTATGGCATATACAAGCAGTAAAGGCGTTAAGATAGTTCCAATAGGTTGTTTACGTGACTAATGAAAGAACCATAATTTATACTCAAAAACGTGAAGATAGTTCTATTGCTTTAATAACCACAAAACTAGATAATACAAAATTTATAAAGTTATTAGAAAACAATAATATACAAATTATCTTCTAATTAAAATATTAACTAAATAAATCCTTAATCTCCTCATCACTCTTATCTTTTAATACATCGTATTTCTTCAAACTATTATCATCAACAGAATCAAATAAAGCATTGATATCACTAATTAAATCAACCT
>CAVCTP010000216.1:0-2152 GCA_963605145.1 Tannerellaceae bacterium | reverse complement strand
CACTGGAACTAGTGCTGAATGTTGGATAAATCATGCCGTGGAATTCTGGTTACATCAACAAAATCTTTGATATATGAATCAAAATTTATAAACGGGATGTTCTCTTGATTTAATCACATTTCACTGATATAATATGTTTCACTACAGGAGTGAAAATGGCTAATAAAGTGAAACTTAATAAACTTGAATCAGAATGTGTAGAGAATAAGTTTTTAATGTTGCCAAATATTCAAATATATAAAGTTGTTAAAAGAACAGAAGATGGTTTTGTTGCCTCTATAAAAACGAATGATGGATATGAGTTTAATATAAATGTTTACCTAATGAATCGTGTATATCCATCAACTATAGTTGATTTAATAAGAAAAATTGATAAAAGCAATGATGTTAATGTGATAGCTGCTCCATATATTTCAGAAAGAACTGCACAAATATGTATAGATAATGGAATTGGCTATTTTGATTATGCTGGAAATTGTTACTTTGTAGGCCATTCTATTTATTTATGTGAAAAAGGAAATAAGAATCCTAAACCTAAAGAATATAAAGCAGTATCTATATTTGATAGAACTTCAGTGGTTTCTTCTTGTATCCTGCGTGAATTATTTGCTGATTTGTCGAAAGTTTGGAAACTAAAATATCTAGCAGAAAAAGTTAATTGTAGTATTGGCCAAGTATCTAAGTTAATGAATGTTCTAATAGAAAATGCTTGGGCTGAAAAGTCACAAGATGGTTATAAGATTATTGATCCGGAATCACTTTTATTAGAATGGAGTAAATCCTATGGTAAGAAAGAAATAGTATCATATTCTTTTTATAGTTTAGATAATATATCTGTCATAGAGGAACGATTAAAACAATTGAAAGTAGATGAAGGGATTAATACCTATCTTACAGGATTATCTGGTGGAGTGCGTTACACCCCAGTAGTACGTTATAATAAAGTATATTTCTATATCGCACCAGAAGATATTAAAAAAACAATTCAATATTTAGATATTAAAGAAGTAGATAGTGGTTCTAATATAATTATTTTCCCATTAGAAGATGATTCTTATATCAAAGACTATAAAGAGATTGAAGAATCTATAGTAGTATCACCTGTACAAATATATTTGGATTGTATGCAGATAAAAGGTAGAGGTGAAGAAATGGCAGAAGCAATTTTACGCAAGGAGATTCTTAAATGATAAAAGATGAAGATTTAAAAAACATCGCTGACTATTCTGAAGGTCAAAAACAAGCTGCACATAGAGTTCTTGTAGAGTTGGTTAATATCTTTCAAGAATATGAAGATGAAATCCGTGTTGTTGGTGGATGGGTTCCAGATTTGATGTTTCCAAGTAAAGGTCATGTTGGAAGTGTAGACGTGGATATTATGATTAACCATTTAACCTTACAAGATGAAGGTTATCAAAATATGTCTAGAATTCTTCAAAAAAATGGATATGTGGAACATCCTGAAAAATATTTTTCTTTTGTGAAGACAGTAGTTATAGATGGAATATCTTATGATGTTGATGTAGATATTCTAGCCGGAATGTATGGAGGCACACAGCCTAAGAAAAGAAGCCAACATGTTCAAGGATTAAAGGCATTAAAGGCTACGGGTGGCAACTTTGCATTTGAATTTCCAGCACAGAAAATAAGTGTGGAAGCTAAACGCCCAGATGGTGCTATAGATATTGCCAACGTTAGTGTTGTAGCGGTTGTTCCTTACATCATTATGAAAACAGCTGCAATGGGCAGAGGAAAAGCAAAAGACGCTTACGATATTTACTTTGTAATCAAACATTATGCTGGCGGAGTAAAAGAACTTGCAAAAGAATTTGAACCAGTAAAAGATAAAAAGATCGTAATAGAAGCAAAAGAAAAACTAGCAAGTAAATTTGCTTCAGAAAATCACGCTGGTCCTAAAGATGTCGCAGATTTTATGGATTTAGAAGATGAAGATAGTATTGAGATGATTAAAAGAGATGCTTATGAACAAGTTCAAGCATTATTAAAAATGATTTAAAGAATTACTTTAATATCAAATCAAATAATTTATTTAATATTGCATCATCAAATGAAGAACCTAGGTAGTAACATTTACCGTTACCATAGTTATTAACTGTAGCTGCTGCATAATCACCAAATGGATTATTTATCC
>CAVCTP010000215.1:0-2164 GCA_963605145.1 Tannerellaceae bacterium | reverse complement strand
ATATTCCTTTGTTCTCTAAAGCACTTCCTAAACCAGTAATATTAGCCACATAAGGTACTTTATATATTTGACATGCCATGCCACCATATACATTGGGTTTTATAGTATAAGTTAAAGCAATATTAGGTTTAATATCTTTAATTATTTTTTTATATGAATTAAATAACTTTAAATCCGCAATAGGATTTGTTCCTCTTCTACTTAATTCAGTTTCAATTACTTTACAACCTAATTCTTCTAATTTATCTTTATATTCACCCTTCGGCACAGATACAAAAACATTATTATCTTTAACTATTCTTTCTAATAATTCTTTTCTAAATATATATAAACCATAATCATAATTAGCCAATATTAATATTTTCATCTTATCCTCTATATTCTGGGAAGAAGTTATGATTACTTATATCATTTCTTCTATTTACTAATTCATCATATAAATCTTGTTTATATATCTTTTTACCAATATAGAATTGATAAGAATGTTTATCATCAAAACCTCTCTTAAATTGATATAAATAATCTTCACCAGAGCCAACTCCACCACCTAATAAGAATGATTTATAGCCATTTTGGCAACCCCATTTAGCTACCTCATATATTAATAGGTTAGTTTCATAAATATTACCAGAAACTCTAGTTGATCCTGCCAGATGATATGATAACCTATTGTTTACCATAAATATGATGCAAGATGATAAAACTTTACCATCTAATGATGCTGAGAATATCTTACAATTACCCTTTAATTCTTTAAATAAACAATCATAATATTCTCTATTAAAGAAATAATAATCTAAGGCATTATCTCTAGTCATTGTTTCTTCGTATATAGATATAAATGTATCTAATTTATCTATATCACCACTATCAACTACAACACCAGTTTTAATAGCCTTCTTTATCTTATTTCTATTTCTACTAGACATATTCATCCACATAGTTTCTTCATTGCTACAATCAATAGAAATAAGTTGACCTAAAGGTACAACATTATAGTTATTCTCTGAATATATTTGATTATTAATTAAAGGATGAAATCTTACAAATTCACAAATTATATTATTTTCTTTACACCATTTCTCATATTCAAGAAATAAATTATTATATTCATTGCCTTCAACAATCCATCCACTATAACCATATGGTGTCGTAAAATCAAAATATTTATTTTTCTCTAAATCAGAAAATCTTGAATCTAAAGATATATCTCTTTTTAAAACAACATTTATACCTCTACAATTATCATCTTCATAAAAGAATAATAGAGGTTCACCATCACCATTTATCTTTAAAGATTTAAGATAACCACTTAAATAATAAACATCATAATCCTTGAAAGATTTAACTATTTCATCCCACTTACTATCATCTAAATTCAATACTCTTAAATTATCCATTTTTATTCCTTCTTGCTTCATCTAAATCTAATACTTTAAATTCACCAATTCTCGCAATATCTTCTCTTTTAAATACTTTAAATACTGTTTTAAAAATAATTTTTACATCATTAATTAAACTTAAATTCTTAACATATTCAACATCTAAGGCAAGTCTTGGATCCCAATCTAAATTATTTCTACCATTAATTTGTGCTAAACCAGTTAAACCAGGTCTAACAGTATGTCTTAATCTTTCTTCTTCAGTATAGTAAGGTAAATATTTAACTAATAATGGTCTAGGACCAACAATAGCCATATCACCCTTTAATATATTTAATAATTCTGGTAATTCATCTAAAGATGTTTTCCTAATAAATTCACCATAACTTGTTATTCTTTTCTCATCAGGCAATAAGTTTCCATCCTTATCTTTCTTATTGGACATTGACCTAAACTTAATTAATTTAAATATCTTCTCATCCTTACCTGGTCTATCTTGAAAGAAAAAAGGATTACCCCTCATGATAATGGCACCTAATACAATTAAAACAATAAAAACTGGTGACAAGATAACTAATGCCATCAGCGATAATACAAAATCAAATACTCTCTTAAAAAAATTTCTATACATAATAAAAGGCTATAAATTATTATAACCTTTTATGCTTATCATTTGAAAATTAATAACGCACTTCTACACTCTTAATAGGTTTGAGAAACTCTCGTGCGTTTATATATAATCTTTTTAGAATTGGAATCAAATCTATATAATCTTCTACAAC
>CAVCTP010000214.1:0-2166 GCA_963605145.1 Tannerellaceae bacterium | reverse complement strand
TGACTAGTTTAATTACTAGTACAATCATCTTTAAATACAATATAACAGCAATGAATGTTGTTGGTTGTTTATTGATAGTTTTGTCTATAATTGTGGCAACAAGAAAATGATAAATAAAAATGGTAATTTAGATTTGAAAGTAAGTAAAAATGGTGTTTACATTAATATTTAAAATGATATAAATAAGTTATGGTCAAAGGTATTATATTCGATTTTGATGGTGTAATTGTAGATAGCGAAGTTTCATATGTAGACTCTGTTGTTGAGTATTTAAGTAGATTAGGTATTAAGACAACATTTGATGATGTTAAGTATGTCGTTGGTCAAAATATGAATGATATTGCTAGTGATTTAATAAAGCAATTTAATCTTAATATATCAAATCAAAAAGTAATAGATGATTCAATGAAGGTATATAACGAAGTAGCTGATATATATAAGATACCTACAATTAATGGTGTTATTGATTTTGTTAAGAAGTGTCACAATAAGAATATTAAGATGTGTATTGCTTCTTCTTCAGAATATAGTTATCTTTATGCTATTTTAAATAATTTAAATATTACAGATTATTTTGAATTTGTATTATCTGGTGCGGATTTTGTACACAGTAAACCTGATCCAGAAATATACAATATTGCAGCACAAAAATTAAATATTGATAAGAGTGAACTTTTGATTATAGAAGATTCAATCAATGGTATTAAAGCTGGTAAAGCAAGCGGAATATATACTATTGGATTAAAAGCATCAAAAGTTATACAAGATACAAGTCAGGCTGATAAAGAAGTATATTCTTTTGAAGAAATAAACATATAGAGGAGGAAAAAATTATGTGGATGAAAGAAGTTTTTGGAACAGACAAACCCGTTATTGGTATGTTACATTTAATGGCAATGCCTACTGATCCAAAATATGATGAAAAAGGTGGTATTCAAGCAGTAGTTGATAGGGCTAGAGCTGATGTATTAGCACTACAAGAAGGTGGCATCGATGGAATCTTATTCTGTAATGAATATTCAATTCCATATGTAGATAATGTTAGAGTTGTTACTGTTGCTTGCATGGCAAGAATAATTGGTGAACTATTAAAAGACATCAAAGTTCCATTTGGTGTTGATGTTGCAGCAGACCCATATAAAGTATTTGACCTAGCAGCAGCTACTGGTGCTAGTTTTATAAGAGAATCATTATTTGGTGCTTGTGTATCTGATTATGGTATTTCAAGTATTCAAATGGGTGAAGTAGAAAGACATAGAATTGAAGTTGGTTGTAAGAATGTTTATACTCTAGCAACCCTAGTTCCAGAAGGATCAAAACAAATCGCTGAAAGAAGTATTGAAGATATCGCAAAGTCTTCATCATTCTCATTAAACCCTGGAGCATTATTAGTTTATGGTTTAACAGCTGGTTCAAGTATTGATGATTCACTTATCTCTAGAGCAAAGAAAGCAACTGATACTCCAATATTTGCTTCAAATGGTGTTAAGGCTGAAACAGTAGTAAATACTTTATCTGTAGCTGATGGTTGTATTGTAGGAACATGGTTAAAATATGATGGCAAATTCTATAATGCAGTTGATGCTTCAAGAGTTAAACAATTAATGGATAAAGCTAAGGAATTTAGAGGAGCATTATAATAATGTGGACAAAAGATTTATTTGGTACAGATAAACCTGTGATTGGTATGATGCATTTAATGGCAATGCCTACTGATCCAAAATATGATGAAGAGGGTGGATTACAAAAAGTAATCGATAGAGCAGTTCATGATATTAATGCATTACAAAATGGTGGTATTGATGGTGTTTTATTTACAAATGAATTTTCAATACCTTATACAGATAATGTAAGAACTGTTACTATTGCTTCTATGGCTAGAATCATCGGTCAAATTAAACATTTAATTCATGTTCCGTTTGGTGTTAATGTTGCAGTTGACCCATATAAGGCATTCGATTTAGCATGTGCTACTGATGCTCAATTTATTCGTGGAACATTTTCGGGCGCATTTGTTTCAGATGATGGTATAACATCTATGCAAATGGGCGAATTAATGAGACATAAGCATGAATTAGGATTAGATAATCTTAAATTATTAGCAACAATTGTTCCTGAAGGGGCAAAACAAATTGCAGAGATGTCGATTGAAGATATTGTTAAATC
>CAVCTP010000213.1:0-2170 GCA_963605145.1 Tannerellaceae bacterium | reverse complement strand
AGAAAAAGGACCATTGGGTCCTTATATGATTTCAATTGTTTTAATCTTTTGTTCTGTTAGTGGCCTATCTCTGAGACCTGTTTTGACATTGGCAATTTCATCAACAACTTCCATACCTTTGGTAACTTTGCCAAAAGCAGCATATTGGCCATCTAGGAAAGTAGAATCTTGATGGACGATGAAGAATTGACTTGATGCAGAGTTAGGATCATAGGCTCTTGCCATAGATAGAACACCTCTAACATGTTTTAAGTTGTTCTCTACGCCATTGTCTTTAAATTCGCCTTTAATATTTTTACCAGATCCAGACATACCAGTTCCAGTAGGATCACCACCTTGAATCATAAATCCTTTAATGACCCTATGGAATATTAATCCATCATAAAAGTGTTCATTTACTAGATTAATAAAGTTTTCTACTGTAATAGGTGCGACATCTTTATATAATTCTGCTTCAATTTCACCACCATTTTCCATGGTTATTTTAATTTTTGTATTTTCCATATTGCTCCTTAATCGTGATAATCTTTATTTTCTTCAAATGACATGAATGGGAATGGACATATTTCTCTAATTGGATGTTCATAGATTATGCCTGATGGTCCAGAATTATACATTGGTGTATCTAGACTTTCACAAAATTCTGTCATTACTTGTCGACATGCCATACATGGAGCACCATCACCATCACTTCCACCAACTACTGCTAGAGCTGTAAACTTCTTACATCCATCAGCAACCATACAGAATATGGCTGTTCTTTCAGCACATACCGTCATACCATAACTGGCGTTTTCAATATTGCATCCCGTATAAACTTTACCGTTAATGCCAATAACAGCAGCACCAACCATGTAATGAGAATATGGACAATAGGCATTTTCTCTTGCTTTCCAAGCTAAATCAATTAATTCTTCTTTACTAACCATTTTTATGCTCCTTTTTTAGTGTCTTCTGGTTCTGTATCATTAAATACAAAGTATTTATCATAGAAAAATTCTAAGACTAAGTTAAGTAACATATTTATACCTGTTACTAAGAAATCATTCCAACCTAAAGTACCTGTTAGATAATTGCCAAGGTAGGTAGATAGTGGAGTAAATACCGCATAGAAGGCAGCAACTTTTGCCATAGCAATAGGTATATTAGTAGATGACTTAAAGGTTACTTTTCTATTGAAAGTGAAATTCCAAATTACCGATAATGCTAAGGAAATTAAGTAACTTGGTGTCCAAGACATTTTTAAAATAGTATTTAAAACCGCAAATGAACCTGCTTGAATAATACCGGCAGAAGCAGATATTAGAGCGAATTTTATTGCTTGTAACATACTTCCATCACCTTCCTTTACATCTTGTGGATTTGAAAGATTATAATATATCTTTTTATTAGCTTTATAGATTTGTTTGAATGTTTGATAATATGGTTCATATTGTTTATGAACTTCGGCATTAGGAACATAAGTTTTATCAGTTGGAACAAATTCTTTCATCTGTTCAAGGTTATTAATTTCACCAAGTCCTACGCCAATTACTCCAGCAGCACCTGTAGCACCAACGAATTGACAATCTTTAATTGTTTCAATGGTTCTACCTGTGATATCTGCCAACATTTGGCAACACACAGGAGAAAGTGCTCCGCCACCAACAAATCTGATTGGATTAGAAGTTTGAAGTTTTTTGTCTTGGCATTCTAACATCCATCTTAAATGATAGAAGACACCTTCGAGGACTGCTCTGATTAATTCAGTTTTGCCCGTATCTAACTTAACACCATAGAAACCACCTGTAGCATTAGGATCTTCAAATGGACAACGATTACCATGTAGCCAAGGGGTAAAGATGACACCATCTGAACCAGGTTTAGCGTATTGAACAACTTCTGTTAAGTAGGTATATAGATTTTCTCTAATGTTGTCAGAGTTAATATCTTTATCTTTTAAATAAACACCAATTTCATCTAAGGCTAGATGATCTTTTACCCATTCTAAGCATTTACCAGCTGTTTCCATTTCCGCAAAGTAGTTAAACTTATTAACTTGAGCACCAGTGATGGCTGCAATCATAGCAGTTACATCAACTTTTTGTTTATCAGTAACAGTAATAACCCAACCTGATGTACCATCATAAATATGAGTATCACCAACATTGGTTTGGCCAGCTCCTACTCC
>CAVCTP010000212.1:0-2172 GCA_963605145.1 Tannerellaceae bacterium | reverse complement strand
CATATTCTTTACAAGCTTGTCTTAAAGCATTAACAACATCAATATCCGCAATTGCAGGATATTCAGTAGGAATATATTCCTTTGTTGCACCTTCACCTCTAACAGCACCAGTAGCAATTACAAAAGAATTATTAGGAATATTAGGTTGTAAAGAACCAGAAGTACCCATACGAATCATTGTTTTAACACCTAAATGCTTTAATTCCTCAACACAAATTGCTACAGCCATAGGACCCATACCAGTAGACATAACAGATACAGGAACATTATGATATTCACCAGTTATAGTAGGATTACCTCTAGATACAGCTTCGCACTTTATGGAATCAAACTGCTTTGCAACCATGGCACATCTAGCAGGATCACCAGGTAAGATAAAATGCTTACCAGCTTCTGATTCATCAATGCCAATATGCCACATTTTTCCTTGTGAGTTAGTTAATTTTGCGCTTTTATATTTCATATTGTTTCCCCTTTAATCAATTTAGCTAAAGCAAGTTCGGCAATCTTTATAGTATCCATAATCTTATTTTGATAATCAGCTTCAAAATCCATAGATTCACCAGTTGCTAGATTATCCGTAACAACATAAACACAACCTGCTTGCATTTGTAGAATTGAAGCAACAGTTAATAAAGTTGCACATTCATTATCAACACAAGATACACCAACCTTTTGCCATGGCGCAATCCTTTCCTTAACGCCATCATGAGCATATGGTGATTCCAAGAACAAAGCATCATGAGTTTTTGTAATGCCAGTAACTACATCAATATTTAACTTCTTAGCAGCATCTAATATCGCAAAGAAAACATATAAATCAGTAACAGCAGGATATTGAATATTAACATATTCCAAAGATGCACCTTCACATCTACATGCACCAGTAGGAACAAATATAGTACCTGGCTTAATAGCAGGATCTATCGCAAAACAAGAACCAACTTTAATCATCTTCTTGCAATCAATATGTCTTAATTCTTCTACAGCAATTTCTGTAGGCATACAGCCATTGCCAATAGTCATAGTAGACATTTCAACCCCATCAACTACACCAGTATAAGTAATATATTCTCTTCTTTTACCTATCTTTTTAGGATTTTCAAATGTATCCTTAATAAGTTCAATTCTTTCTAGATTACTAGTTAATATACAACCTTGTTTAGCATCACCCTTTTTTAAACCTAAGTGATGAACAGTATTATCATTTTCTAATTGAGGAACTGAATCAAAACCATTTTTTAATAAGTCAGCCATTATTTGATTTCTCCTTTTTCCTTCATTTCAGCTAGTATTTCACTTGCCCTAACCGCAATCTTACAACAAACTAAAATTCTCTTATCCATAAAATCATCTTCAAATGCTTCTGGATAAGCATCACGAGATTTAGGGCCAGTATAATAAACTGTATCTTCAACCATAGATGTATGAGATACACAAATTGAACCACATCTTAAACCAAGTTGAGGACCAACTGTAAATAAAGTTGCTGATTCATTCTCAACCATCTTAACTCCTGCATCTACCCATGGCTTCATTCTTTCATAAGTATCAATCATAGCTGTAGAAGTTTCTCTATAATATGAATCATGTGCGCGATATAAACCAATAATTGGGTCTTCGCCCATTTGTTTGGCAGCTAATATTAAAGCCTTTGTAACATATGGGTCGGCAATAGCAGGATATTCAGCAGGTACATATTCATAAGAATTGCCATCCCCTCTAACGCAACCCGTAGCGATAATAATTCTACCAGGTTGATAATCAGTTAATAAGGCAGCACCAGTACCAACTCTAATCAAATTCTTCATACCTATTTGGCTACATTCTTCAGCAACTGTAGAAACAGCTAAAGGGCCCATACCACTTGATACAACAGAAATAGGAGTATCATTTTGTGTTACACCAGTATAGGTATAATAAGTTCTTTGTCCTTGAACAAAATGATTCTCTTTAAAACAATCAGCAATTATTTTAGCCCTTTTTAAATCACCTGGCATTAAAACAGTCTCGGCAATATCGCCATCTTTAAGACCTGTAAAATATAATTCACCCTTACTATTTAAATATTTTTTCTCTCTAACAGCCATAATTACTCCTTTATATAACCTGTCTTAACATTTAATCTATGAATCATATCATTACACTTATTAATAATAAATTGTTCATCAA
>CAVCTP010000211.1:0-2174 GCA_963605145.1 Tannerellaceae bacterium | reverse complement strand
CAAGGATTTAATCGTTTTGCCTTATTTACCCAACCTTGGAAAGAAATATCAACAAGACGAGAAAGACGTGAATATTTTTTAAAGACAATTAAGAAAAGATTTGGTTATGATGCTTCAAGAGATATTTATACTATTGGCACTGATTACAAAACATTTGATGAAGCTTTAGATGCTTTCTGTAAGACTTTTGGTGCTAATGATGTACCGGTAATAATTGGCGTTAATTCTGTAACTACATTTTCTACATATTACGCAATATTAAAAAAGAATCTTAAAATGCCAGATGACATTGGCATATGTGGTCCAGATGACTGGTCTTGGAACGCTAATATGGCTTGGCCAGAAGTTACTTCTACCCCACTTACAACTAATACATTTGATACGGAATATTTAGGTAGAAAATCTGCTGAAATACTATTAGAAAAAATAAATAATCCTGAAAAAGAAATAGAAAATTTTAAATTAAAAACAAATTTAATGGTTAGAGAATCAACAAGAAGAAAGGATAAATAAAATGAAAAAAACTCTATTAGTTGGCGAACCAATGGGTTTATTAATTGCTCAAGAATGTGGCAGTTTTGATACCGTTGAAGGTTGGGATATTACAACTTGTGGCGCTGAATTAAATGTTGCTATTGGTCTAGCAAGGCTTGAACATGGCGTTGGTTATATGACTAAACTTGGTAATGATCCTTTTGGTCAAAGGATTATTAATTGTATGAAAGCAAACAAAATTTCAACAGATTTAATTAAAAAAGTAGATGATCGCTTTACTGGATTTATGCTTAAATCCAAAGTTGAAGAAGGTGATCCTGCTATTTTTTATTTTAGAAAAAATTCTGCCGCTTCAACATTAAATGGAAATGATGTTAAAGAATTAGATTTTACTGATTATGACTGGATACATGCTACTGGTATAACTGCAGCATTAACTGATAATACTAGAGATGCTTTAAAAAAATTAATTGAGGTGGCAAGAAATAATAATATGACCTATAGTTTTGATCCAAACTTAAGACCTCAATTATGGCCATCACAAGAAATAATGGCTAATTATATGAACTATATGGCTAGTAAATCTGATTATTTCTTCCCTGGCATTAAAGAATGTAAGATTTGTATTGGTATAGATGATCCAATAGAAGCCGCTAAAAAATATCGTGAATTAGGTGCTAAATGCGTCATTATCAAATTAGGTAAAGATGGTGCATATTACGATAATGGAAAAGAAAATGGCTTTGTTGAAGGATTTAAAATAGATAAAATTATCGATACAGTTGGAGCCGGTGATGGATTTGCCGCTGGTTGTATCTCTGGCATTAAAGAAGGTTTGTCATTAAAAGAAGCAGTAAGAAGAGGAAATGCTATTGGTGCAATCCAATTAACTTCTAAGGGAGATAATGATGGTTTGCCTACTAGAGATGAATTAAGCAAATTTATGAATGGTGATAAAAATTGGAGAAATAACTAATATGAAACTACAAGTTGCCTTTGATGATATAACATTAGAAAAATTGTTTGCTACTTTAGAACTAGCACATAATGATATAGATATTATTGAATATGGTACTTTATCAGTAATTCGTTATGGTTTAGAGCCTCTAAAGAAAATGCGTCAATTGTATCCTGATGCAACACTTTTAATTGATCCTAAAATTATGGATGCTCCAACAAAAATAGCTGATGATTGTTTTAAAGCTGGTGCAGATATTGTTACTGTAATGTCTGTTTCCGGAATTGAAACATGTCAAAAAGTTTTAAGTGTCGCTAAAAAATATAATAAACAAGTTATGGTAGATTTATTGGGTGATTTTGATTTATATACCAAAGCAAAGCAGTTAGATGAACTAGGATTTGACTATCTATGTGTACATTCTTCTAAGAATGAAAATAAGGCTCCTTTAGATGATTTTATTAAACTAAAGTCAATAGTTAAAAATAGTTTATTAACAATTGCTGGTGGAGTTAATTTAGATAATATTGAAAGTATTGTTAAAGAAAATCCTGATAACATCATTGTTGGTTCAGCTATTTATAATAGTGATAATCCAAAAGAAACAATTAATAAATTTAAGGAGCACATGAAATGAACTATTTAGAATTAGAAAAAGCAATTATTAAAGAAATAGATGATTGTTTAAGCAAGACTGATGAAAAACAAATTGAAGATGCTG
>CAVCTP010000210.1:0-2192 GCA_963605145.1 Tannerellaceae bacterium | reverse complement strand
TCAACTTCATATCTATAAAATGGCCAATTCCCTTTGCGTGTCTTATACCAGCCAGAACTAAACATGTTATCTACATAATATAGATATTGAGAACTTATAATACCATCTTCATATAAATACCAATTCCCACTTTTCTTTTCGCTTGATAAATCATCAATTAAAACATATGCATCATCATATTCTTTGGTTTCACCTGTAGGTATTGCCACTTTCCTATAATATTTGGTGACGCCATCTTCTATTTTTGTGATTAACGTTTCATATTCACCGTCTATTAGTGCATAAACAGCATCTTCGTCAGTTGACAAAACATAACCATATGTTTCAAGATCATCAATACTACCATTTCTATTATTGTTATTAGAGAAGTGAATTTTAATTATTCTACGATCAAAATAAACGTTGATAACTGTTGAACCATCACCTGCAACTGTTGCGCTATCAGATCTTAAATATTTAAAGCCATCTAGTTTAACCTGCTTACCACCAATTGTTTTTGTGCCAGAATATGAACTTGCAAAAGTACCATCTACAGTAGTGCCTGTTTTTGCAGCCTTAGTTTCCATAGCTGCATAATCATATGTTTTTTGATCATCTAAACCATTTAAGTTTAAACTTCTATCATCTGTAACTTTTTGTTTCCAATAAATAATTTTATAAGTTGTATCAGCCGGAGTCCATTGTGCGGTTGCAGTTACTTGTGAAGCAGGCATTCTATCACTCCAATTAAGACTTTCGGAAGCAACACGAGAAACTAAACTCCAACCGGCAAATGTATAGCCAGTTCTTGTTGGGTCTGTTGAAGGTTCACCATCAGATAATGATTGTCCAAAAGTTAATTCAACCGGTTCAATATAAGTTCCAGATGTTGAATCAAATACTAATGTATACTTCTTTCTTTCATATTCTATTATGATGTCATATTCATTGTCTTTGCCTTCAACCGGAATCAAACTTATATCAGTTTTTTCTGTTAAACGTTTAAATCCAGCAAATTCAAACATTCCTAAATCAATATCTGGAATTTGAGGAACTCCACCAACTATTTGGCCATATGAACTATCATACACAAACGTACAAATACTATCTTTTTCATATTGCGATGCATTAAGCATATTTTCTTCATTAGTATCCGTCTTTGTATCTTTTAATTTTAATTTAATATTATATATATATTCGCCACTATGCGTATCAGCTACATAATAAGTAACAACATAATGAGATTCTTTATCTGTAGTAACTTTAACTTTTGTTTTCTTATCATCTAGTTGTATTTCTGTGGATTCTTCAACAAGTCCTTCATCGTTGTATTTACCAACACTAACACTTTTTACATTCTCTGCTCCTACTTGAGCATTAATTTTTTCTGTTACATCTTTAATATCTATTTGATTATCAAAAGTTTCACCCTCTATTACTTTGATTTGGTATTGTGCTTTATCTTTTACACGATATCTAGGTACATTGATTAAATATTCTGCTTCCTCTTTGCCTATTGCATACATAAAATCCACAGTTATACTGTAGTATTTAATTTCCTTATATTGAGCGTAAGCAACAATATTTTTGTCGACTGTTTGAGTTGATTCGCTATCAAATTTTAATTCTTCGCCTTGGCCATTTGGTTCAGTAAACCAACCAACAAATTCATAATTATCAATTTCTCTAGAAGGTACAGGCTTTACATCTTTCAAATAAGAATTAGTTTTAACTTCAACACCAGAAATCTTTTCATAATTTTCATTATTGCCACTAGGATCATACATGAAAATAACTGAACTTTCGCCCTTTGATATATAATTGGCAACAATATCTAAATCAGCAGTGATATATTCTTTGCTTAAAGTTATAAAACCTTGAGAACCTACTAGTTCTGCTAACTTTGTTCCATCTTTACTATAAACTGTCCAAGTGCCAATCTTATAACCCGCAAAACTTTCAACTTGAGGAAGAAGAACACTTTGATCCTTGTTAGAAACAACTTGTTGAACAGCCAAATTTGTATCAGAACTTTGAATAACTTCTTTAGTTATTGGATCTTGATAATAGAAAGTTGCTGTAATAGTTTTTAAAGCAGTATTTAATAGAGGTTGCCAGTCACCATAGAATGTTCCATACTCTCTTAGCGATATATTACTTATATTATTATTCTCTTTAAATGCAAAAGCAGTCCATATTGAGAATGGATATTC
>CAVCTP010000209.1:0-2212 GCA_963605145.1 Tannerellaceae bacterium | reverse complement strand
GTATAACTGAAATCATTAAATAAGTAATAAAGTGCCAAAACATCAATAAATATAGGTTAATTTGATGGATTGGCACTTTTTATTTTGCTTATTTTTTGATATAATTCAGTTACACGTGTAACGGAGGATATTGTTGTGTTGCTTAAGGATTATAGAGTTAAGATTCCTAGTGATGCTAGGATTCAGAAAAAGGATGATGGTTATTATGTATATAAGAAGATAGGTTATATCTATCATTCGGATAAGAAACAATCTACAGAGAAAAGAAAATGTATTGGTAAAAAAGAAAATGATGAATTAATGATTCCAAATGAAAACTATTCTTTATATTATGATGATCTAGAACTTAATTTAAGTGAACCTAATGAATTCTCTGATACCTTAAAGATTGGTAATATTGTTTTATTTGATAAGATTGTAACTGACTTAGGATTAGATGATATTTTAGATATACATGGTGAAAAGAAAGATACTTTATTAAATCTTGCTTCATACATGATTATTAATGAATCTTCAATATTTCAATATTATCCTGAGTTTGCCTATAACCATAACATTAAAGGAAGAATCTATACTGATAGTTTTATTAGTAAATACCTACAAAGTTTTACTGATAAAGAGATTGTAGACTTTCTAAATGCTTGGAATAGTTTATATAAAAATGAAACCAAGATTTATATTAATTATGATTCATCTAATATGAATTCATCTTCTGATGGTTTACAGTTATTAGAATATGGTCATTCTAAAAAAGATATTGATTTAAAACAAGTAAACTTATCTATTGCATCTTTAGCCAGTAATGCCACACCTTTATTTTATGAACTATATCCTGGTTCTATTATTGATAACGCAGAACTTAAATCTATGGCAAATGAAGCAATAAGTTATGGTTATAAAGATATTGGCTTTATATTAGATAGAGGTTATTATTCTAAAAGCAACATTAATTATCTAGAAGATAGAGGTTATTCCTATATCATGATGATTAAAGATAATAATAATTTTGTGAAATTATTAAAACAAGATATGAAAACCTTAATTAATACTAATAATATTAATCTATATATAGCTGATTATTCTATATATGGTAAAACCTATAAATCAAAGTTATTTGAAAGTGATAGTAAACAAAAATATATTCATGTTTATTTTGATGAACAACAAGCTGTAAATGAAAAAAACACTATCTTATCTAATGTTTCTAAAATAAAAAGATATTTAGACTTAATATTAGAAAGCGAAGACACAAAACAAAGACATATTTCTAAATGTGAAAGATTCTCTAAATTATTTAATCTACATTATGTAGATGAATATCTTGTTTCTTATACTATTAAAAAAGCTGAAATACAAAAACAAATAAATAACTGTGGTTACTTTGCTTTGATATCATCAGAAAAATATGAAGCAAAAGATATTATCTATATATACCGCAATAGAGATTCAATTGAAAAACTATTCTTATCATTAAAGTCTCATTTAGATTTAGATACTTTAAGATCTCATAGTGATAAATCATTAAGAGCTAGAATTCATATTGGTTTTATTGCTTCCATTATTAGAAATGAACTATTTAATAATCTAAAACAATTAAAACTAGAATATAGTGATCGTAAAAACTATACTGTACCAGCAGTTATTAAAGAATTAGAAAAGATTGAATGTAGTAAGAATAAACATGGTCTATATGAAAAAAGATATATCTTAACTTCAAAACAAAAAAGAATACTTAATTTATTTAATATTGATGATAAATATATTGAACAAGAAGTTAAACATATTAACTCACAAATGAAACAATTATTTCCTGATAAGTATTAAATAAACAAATACTACAATTACTTTACCAACAATAAATATGCCAGTGCTAACTTAATATCAACACTGGCATTATTTTTATCTATATAAGTTATTAATAATTAACAGTCATTACTATCGACAATTACTAATAACAATTAATGATAACCAATAATAGTTGATGACTTTTAATAGATTTTTAATAGACTATCAAATTTCAGTTATACGAAACTGGAAAAGTTAAGGTATTATTGTTAATATGTCTGATTTGTATCTATATATACAATCGTCTTTAATTTTTTTCTAATATTTCGATAAATTCCCTTGCTGTAACAATAAATGGTTTATTAGGAAAGTGCTGTGAACTACTCCGACTTATAGAAGTTGGAGCTTCCTGTTTCAACCACTACTG
>CAVCTP010000208.1:0-2214 GCA_963605145.1 Tannerellaceae bacterium | reverse complement strand
CCTGCAATCATTCTTAAAGTAGTAGACTTACCACAACCTGATGGTCCAACTAGCACAATGAATTCATTATCTTTAATATCTAAAGAAAATTCTTGTACCGCAACAACACCATCTTTTGTAACTTGTAGATTAGCTTTATTTGATTTTGTATTCTCATCTACTTTTTTCTTAAATAATTTCTTCTCCTTATTTCTATTAGAATCAATTGGATATATTTTTTTAATATTTACTAATTTAACTTCAGCCATACTTTTTCTCCTTTAACCCTTAACACTACCTGATGTAACACCCTTAATAATTGATTTAGATAAGATGATATAAATAATCAATACTGGGATAATTGCCATTAACATCAACATATAAACCTTACCCATATCAAACTTTGTATAATCCGCCGATCTTAATTGGGCAATTAACACAGGAACAGTCTTTGTCTCTGTTTTATTTAACAACAATGATGGTAAGAAATAATTATTCCATGAAGCAATGAAAGCAAATATCATTTGTACCGCAATAGCAGGTTTCATGATTGGAAGTACTATTTCATTAAATATCCTAAATTCATTTGAACCATCAATTCTTGCCGCTTCAACCATTTCTAGAGGAAGGGTTGCTTTTAAATATTGATGCATATAGAAATATGTACCAGGGGCAGCAATACTAGGAATAATCAATAACCATAACTTATTTGTTAGATGATATTTAAAAGCTAATTGGATGAAACCAACCGCACTAACCTGAGATGGAATCATCATAATAGCCAAGATAAATATATGAACATATTTTTTTAGTTTAAAGTTATAAACATATGTTCCATAAGCTGTCAAAGCTGAGAAGTAGGTTGTTAGTAAAGCACTACTTATCGCAACGATAAAACTATTTAACATACCTCTAGGGATATTGATGTCACCATCATGCCATGCATTATAGAAGTTTTCTAAGAAATGTCCTCCAGGAATTACCGTGAAACCTGAATCTAATTGTCCATCAGATCTAGTTGCATTGATTATTAATAAATAGAAGAAGAATAGACATAGGAAACTTAAGAAAATCAATATCGCATAAACTAAGATTCTTGAAATTGTTAACTTTATTTGTGCACTTTTATTAACATCTTTTTTCATTGTTTTCTCCCTTCTATTTTTCCTTTACCATTGTTTTAAATACAATAATGGAAAGAACGGCAGTAATAATAAATAACAATACTGATACAGCACCAGCCATACCATAGTTTTTAGAAACACCAAGGAAGTTATTTAAATACATAACTAGAGTCATAGAAGTATTATCTGGTATACCATAGCCATTAGTTAAAATACTTGGAACATCAAACATTTGGATACCACCAATTAAAGATGTGATAAATACATATATAAATATAGGCATTAATAGTGGCATAGTGATATTGAAGAACACTTGAGTTGAAGTAGAGCCATCAAGTCTTGCGGATTCAAATAAAGATTCATCTATACCTTGAATACCAGCCATCAATAGAATAGTTGTATTACCAAACCACATTAAGAAGTTCATTATGGCGATTAAAGATCTTACAGTAACTTTCATACCTAAGAAGTTAATCGCTTTGTCTATTAATCCTGCAGAAATTAATAATTGATTAATTGGACCAACTTGAGAAAATAAAGCAAAGAATAACATCGCAAAAGCACTTGCCATAATTAAGTTTGGCATATAGATTATAGTTTTAAATATTTGTTGTCCTTTAATATTTAATCTTGTACTTGTAAAGAATAATGCAAGCAACATTGCGACTAAAAATTGTGGTATAGCACCAATTAACCATAAGATAATCGTATTTCCTAAGAATTTAAAGATAGGAATATAACCGGCATTATTAACTTGAAATAATGCTTTGTAGTTATCTAAACCAACAAAATTTGGACCTACCACTGTTAAACCATCACGATAGTTTTCAAAGAAACTATTGTAGATTGTTAGAACTTGTGGATAGAAAGTAAAAATTAAATACACAACAAAGAACGGAATTATAAAGATATAGCCCCATTTTGCATAAGATATGGATTTATTTTTACTTTTCTTAATTTCTTCCATATATTATTTTCTCCCTTCTTATATATGATTATATTTTTTTAAATAAGTATTATGCCTTACTTATTTAAAAAAGCTGTAGCAGGACTTTACCTGCTACAGCTAGTAAGTGAGATTATTCAACAGTTATAGCTGGATAAGTTTGTT
>CAVCTP010000207.1:0-2215 GCA_963605145.1 Tannerellaceae bacterium | reverse complement strand
AACCATTTATATATCTTTTTAAATACTTCTGGTTCATTTGCTTCAACCCATTTATATTTCCACATAGGGTCTTTAACAGAACTTGATACAGCACCAGTAATTATTAAACTTGGGATAAGTTTAAAGATGTTTGCCCCAGCAACTTGAATACCATTGGCAATACCTTGCTTTATCTCTTTGCTTGCTCTTTGGTCCATATAAGACATAGCAGGTCTTAGGGCATTACCATCTTCATCAATTAATACTAATCCTTGAGCTTGTGAACAAAATGATATTCCAGCAATTTCTTTTGAATCAATATTAGCTTTTTGTAGGCATATCTTAGTAGACTCACACATCTTCTCCCACCATTCATCAGGATCTTGTTCAGCTCCTCCGTTTGGTAAGATTGTAAGTCCATATGTGCTATTATTTGATGCTAGTAATTCAATAGTTTTATCAATTTTAAAAATACATGTTTTTAAACCTGTTGTTCCTATATCATAAGCAAGTACATATTTCATTTTTTATCCCTCAATTTAGAATATTTTAATTTATAAACCAGATGTTGAAGATTTCTATCAACAACATTTAATGGTTTAGCGTTTTTAGCGTAAAGCATGGCAGCAGCATTCTTTCTTGCGACCATCTTTTCCGCTTCCTCATCTTCTACTTGTTTAATTGGAAACATTTGGGCATAATCATCTAAATAAGCATCCATTTTCTTTGGTATATAGAACTTTGGTACTCTTTTTTCAAATAATATTTGACACTCTCTCTCCAATAATTCAGCATTGTCTAGAGCATCTTTCATAGTTACACCAAAAGTAACTACACCATGTTTTGCCATTAAGAAGATATTAGTATTTTTAAAGTCTTTGAATACTTTTGCACAATTGTTTTTTAAGGTATCAGTTCCCGGTAGACCATAATCAATACAAGGAACAAAAATATTATTATCTATAGTAATAGATGATTCATCAGCACATATTGCCGAAGCGTAGTGTTGATGAGTATGAACAATAAAATTAACATCACTTCTTGCTTGATATGCTACAGCATGAACTTTCTTTTCACTGCTTGGTTTTCTTTGACTTTTATCATATGAACAATCTTTGATTTTAACTACTACTAAATCATTGATAGTCATTTGTTTATAGTCTAAACCAGATGGAGTGATAATAAATTCATTTTCATTTAATCTTGCGGAAACATTGCCCCAAGTACGAGCGACTAATCCTTTTTCTTGTAGGTATAAACAAGCATTAATTATTTCTTGTCTTAATTCTAGTTCGTTCATATTACTCGCCTATTAATGCACAATTTTGGAATACTTTATCAAATCTAGATAGAACATCATCGATATCTTGTTCAGTATAGGCAGCTGATGTATATAATCTAGAACCTGCTAGAGTTACGATACCTTCTGCCATATAAGCAGCACCCATATGTTCCATTTCTTTTCTTCTAATATCTGTTTGTTTTAAGACATTAGGAATAGTCCAAGGTTTTGACCAATCAATATAGAAATGCATTGTTCCTACAGTATCTAAGTGACAAACAGAGCCAATATTGAAGGCAACAAATGGTAAGTCATATTTCTTAATTAATTCTTGTAAGCCTTTAGTTAGTCTATCGCCCATTCTACCAGCTACTTCACATGCATTACGTTTTTCTATTTCACAAATTGTTGTATATCCCGCAACACATGATATAGGAGTAGCAGCCATTGTACCACCACATAATGCTTTAGTAATCTTTTTACCACTTGCATCAAGTCCTGCGCCAAGATGTGCCATGCAGTCAGCATGTCCACCAACACCACCTGCACCAGGATAGCCACCAGCGATAATCTTACCGAAGATTGTAAGATCTGGGTTGATACCATAATATGCTTGAGCACCACCTAGGCCAATTCTAAATCCTGATACTACTTCATCACATACTAGTAATGCACCATATTGATGGGCAAGTCTTTCACATCCTTGTACAAATTCTTTACTTACTGGTCTAGTTCCTGATTCTGGACCGATTGGTTCAATATAAACAGCAGCTGTACCACCATTTAATTGGTTCTTCTTTAATTTCTTCTCTAAATCTTCTAAGTCATTAGGGAAGAATTCATCAGTATGTTTAAAGACAAAGTTAGGAATACCCTTTGCTTGAGTTCCCTTAGTTCCTGGAATTCTCATACCATAAGCGAGTTGATCAGACCAACCATGGTAGGCACCACCCA
>CAVCTP010000206.1:0-2229 GCA_963605145.1 Tannerellaceae bacterium | reverse complement strand
GTTGTATTATTGCCATTGCCCTTAAATGTTTATTCCCTGATTTTAAACAAAGTGGTTTAGTAGATAATGCTTCAATTACTATCATTGATTATGAAGATGGTAAATATACTTTAGAAGAGTATAACAATATTAAG
Source organism: Tannerellaceae bacterium (assembly GCA_963605145.1). GTDB lineage: Bacteria > Bacillota_I > Bacilli_A > Erysipelotrichales > Erysipelotrichaceae > Colivicinus. The sequence goes on along the minus strand of CAVCTP010000206.1, from coordinate 2,095 downwards.
TATCGTAAGATTGGTGAAGAACATTTTAAAGAATAAAGATAATATTATTTATCTACAGTTGAATTAAGTCATTTAACGAGTTTTATGATTTTGTTATTTAAAACCTTTACTTTTAAACTGTTGTATAATAAAAAATGTAAAGGTTAGGGTTAATAATGTATTCATATGATGGTTTATATAATCAACTAAAAAATAAAGGGATAACAAAAACTGATTTAACAAGCATTGGTATATCTTCTCGTACGATTGCTAAGATTGCTAAAGGTGAAAAGTTATCTAGACATACACTTGGAAAAATTGCTGAGTATTTAGATTGCGATGTAAATCTTTTGTGTAGAGAAGTTTCTTCGAACAATATTCTTCAATTACTTAAAGATGAAAAGGATGCAAAAATATCTGGTGGTTTTTATCATGAATTACAAATATTAATGACTTATAACTCTAATCATATAGAAGGTAGCAAATTATCCCAAGATCAAACAAGAATGATTTTTGAGACTAATACTATAGATTCAAGTGATGGAATACCAGTTGATGATATTTTAGAAACTATTCATCATTTTCGGGCAATTGATTATGTTATCGATGTTGCAGAAGATGAATTAAGTGAAGATATTATTAAATATTTACATTACATATTAAAGCATGATACAAAAGATTCTACTTTAAGCTGGTTTAAGGTTGGTGATTATAAACAAAGGGTTAATATGGTTGGCGGTAAAGAGACTACAAAACCAAAGGATGTTCCTGATAAGATGAAAGCACTTATATCAGAATATAATGCGAAGAAGGATATCACTATTAATGATGTAATTGAACTACATGCGCAGTTTGAATATATTCATCCATTCCAAGATGGTAATGGTAGAGTAGGAAGACTTATAGCATTAAAAGAATGTTTGCACCATAACATTATTCCTTTCATTATCGAAGATAGTAAAAAGTATTTTTATTATCGTGGATTAGCAGAATGGAGAAATAAAAAGAATTGGTTAATAGATACATGCCTAGACGGCCAAGATACAATTATTAAGTTATTGGATATCTTTGATATTAGCCATCAATAATAACTATTTCAAACGCAAGAGAAACTCTATTAGGATTTATTGATTTCTCTATTCTATAATTGGATGATTGTTCGCTAAATCATTCGCAAGCATAAAAGTCATATATAGAGGTAGCGTTAAAATATCTTGATTTGAATCATAACCAAAATTATTAGATGATATTTTGATTATGGTGTTTTTACCATTTGTATTTCTAAAATCTTCTAAAGAATTTAATTTGCCTTTATTTTTTTTAACATCTATTGCAATTATCTTTGAATTATTTTCTACAACAAATTCAAATTCATGACCTTGTTTACCAGTCCAGTAATATAATGGAATTCCTTTAGATACAAGCTCATCCGCAACATAGGATTCATAAAACACACCAGAGAGTGTATTTCTATTATTTTCTACAAAAAAATCTGATTGTTTTGCTTTGGCTTGATAAGTAAACATTCCTTCATCTGCTAAATAAAGTCTAAATAGCCCTTCATTTTCTTGTTGAATTGGAATATTAACTTTACCACTAACATTTTTTGAACGATACACAATATGGCTTAAGTCAAGCCATTCATATGCATCGAAATAATCTCTGTTATTCTTTCCTTTTTCGATTTGTGTTATTTTAAAATTTTTATTTTCTTTATTTAGTTGTGAAAAAATATTTAAATAAATTTTTCTTGTGCGCAATATCTGAATATCAGAAACGTTATATAATTCCATGTCTGCCAAATAATTCTCATAGATTTCTTTTAATACTGCACTTGCATCAACATAAGATCTTTCTTTTAAGAATGTATCAACAACTTCTGGCATTCCTCCTACGACCAAATACTCATGTAAAAGATCCATCGCTAATTTATGTTCATAATCTAACAGAGCTTCTTTGTTGCGATATGCCCTTTGTATTTGTTCTAAAAGGTAAGGATTTGCATTTAATAAATATTCTTCAAAAGTTAAGGGATAAAGGTTTAAAGAATGAATTTTACCCACAGGATATAATAAATTATCTTTTTCTTTAGAGCGGTTTAAACTTAATCGAACTA
>CAVCTP010000205.1:0-2239 GCA_963605145.1 Tannerellaceae bacterium | reverse complement strand
TCATAATAGTGAGAGATCCTTACTTATTAAATAATATTCTAATAATTAAAATATATTTTTGTATCAAATTATTACTCAGTAATTTGAGAAATAGTTACTTCCGCAGAGTTGTTGGTTTCATTTACAGTTTTATTTTGACCAGTTCTGCCTATAACTTCATCTACAGTAACTGGAGTTGTATCTTGATAACCACCTACAAGATTTTGAATTACTTTTGTTTTAGTTATGGTGTTATTTGCCACTACTTGATCATAATCTTTAGCACCAACATAGCCGATTAAGCCACCAATGTCACGATATCCAGTTATAGTACAATTATCTACAGTACAGTTTGTAACGCTATTGATTCCTTCTTCAAGCCAGCCAGCAATTGCTCCTGCCTTGTCACCATCATCGTTATTATAAACTGAAGTAGTAATCTTAGAATTCTTTACTATACAATTATCAATTGTTGTAACCATACCATGGCCAAGAAGTGCGCCAACATGTCCAATGCCTTTACAAATTGCATTATCAATAACTAAATTTTTAACAGTTAAACGCGTTGTACTGCCAAAGAAGCCAATAAATTTGCTTTTTTCAGAAGATACTTTGTAATTAGAAATTGTGTGATTACCGCCATCAAAAGTAATCTCAGTAACATTTATAGGTGTCCAATTAGCTCCACCAAGGTCAATATCAGCAGTAAGATTAATCGTATATCCTTTATAACTAATACCAGAGTTTGCATTTTGTGCAAACTTGTAAAGCAACTTAGATGAGTTGATATTAATTACTTTATTAGTTTCATCAGTAACTACAGCGAATTCTTCATCAGTTGCAACTGAGATATAAACAATAGTAAATGGTGAGAATTTGTTAACAGCCATAGTTACAATACCAGTTGAATTATCATAGTAATAATGATCTGCTTGCGTAACTACATCAGCACTAGAATCTTTTGTCATATGATCTTCATTATGGTAAAGAGTTATTTCACCAAGTCCTTCACCTACATATAAAGTAACTTTAATGATACTTGTATTATTAGTATTATCAAGTCCATCCATATGTACTTCAAATGTCTTAGCTGCTTCAGTAGAAGAATCTACTTTAATATTTGCATCAGTTGTATCTTCTTTAACAACTAAATTTAAACTTGTTGCATTATCTTCTAGTTTTGTATCTACTGGAACTACAGCAGTTGCAATAGAAGGCTTAGTTGTAGCTGATGAGTCTTCAGCTTTTTCAGTTGTTTCCAATGTAACTTCAGCTGCAACTGATTTATTACCAGCTTCACCTTTTACAGTAACTTTCTTAGTTGCAGTTGCATAAACTGGATATTTTGCATCTTCATCATAAGTTTTTTCATAGCTATCATATTCAACAGTATCTTGAGTTGCTACTACAGTAATACCTAGACCTTCTAAACTCAAACCTTGATATTTATTACCTGCTTCTTCATCCATATGAGCTTTAATATATAAAGCACCACTTAATGATTCAGTTGGTGTAAGATGACCTACATATGTATCTAGATCAACTTCAGCACCAGTTTCATCAATAACAGAGAAAGTAATAACATCAAGAAGTTCGTTATCTCCATTAACACCATTTAATACAAGTTTATACTTTAATGCTAGATTACCAGTACTCTTAATCTTAAATACTGGTGTTTTAAATGTTACACCTGGTTCCCATAGGATATTTGTAGAACTATTATAGTCTACAAAGTCCATACTCTTATCTTTGATTGATGTTGTTCCATCTTCTTTAACAATATCAACCGTTAAAGTACCAGCTTGAATCTTATTTACAGATGTACTAGCAGTATCTGTAAACCAGGCAAATGTTGTACCAATAAGCATAGTAGTACTTAATAGTATAGTTAATATACTACATAACAATGCTTTTTTGGTTAATTTGCTTTTTGTCATAATATTTAACCTCCTTGTTTTTTCTTTACATATGACTATTTCTTTTTATATGTAAACACTTATATATATATATATATATATGAGAAGGTATATATACTTGTGTTACAACCAAATTAATTCTTAGGGTTTTCTTATCTATGAAAATATAAAACTTTGTTTTATAGGGTGATTTTATCATATTATAAATGTCTTTTACAACATATTATACATATTATGTTATTTTTGACATTTTTAAAATATCAGGAATACTATTAACTTTTCCAACTTTGTATAACTGAAATCATTAAATAAGTAATAAAGTGCCAAAACATCAATAAATATAG
>CAVCTP010000204.1:0-2239 GCA_963605145.1 Tannerellaceae bacterium | reverse complement strand
CCACTTTGTTTAAAATCAGGGAATAAACATTTAAGGGCAATGGCAATAATACAACTAGAAGTAGAGATTAAAACATTGCCATCATTATTTTCACTTACAACCTTATCTAAACCCTCTTTAAACCTTAACCAAGCTTTTTTAGGACCCTCAGTCTCACCTGTTTCATCATTAGCACATAAAGCAGTTACAATCTCAATATCATTCATATATTTATATAAACCAAAGTAACCCTCATATGGTGCATTAAACTTTTGATATAAAGGATTAAGCATATCATAATATGTACCTGCTTGATACTTACCATAGCACATCTCTCTAAAATGCATATCAGGTATTATTTCACAAGGATAATTATTTTGGGATAAGAATTGTTTAGCGGTATCTATTTGCCTATTACAATCCCCAGAATAAACCTTAACAAACTTAGTATCTTTTAAACCATATCCCGTACATTTTGGTTGATATAATCCTTGTTTTGTTAATGGAGAATCATTCCAACCTTGAACAATATTTTTGGTATTATATTCTGTTTGACCATGTCTTAATAAATATATTCTTAACATATTTATATTCTATCAAATTTATCTATATAAGGGATGATTAGATAAATGACTTGATAAATGACTTGATAAATGATACTATAAATTTACTTAAAAGGAGGCATGTTGCAATGGAAAACCGTGAAAACGAACATACCGAATTTAAAAAATCAACTAGTGAATTAAAAGAAAGTATCATTTCTCTTGTTTCTATGTTAAATAAATGTGGATATGGAACAGTTTACTTTGGCATTAAAAATAATGGGGAAATAGTTGGCCAACAAATTGTTGAACAAACTACTCAAGATATTTCTAGAGAAATAAAAACTAGGATTAAACCACATATTACACCAAAAATTGAAATTCTTGATATTGATGGTAAAAAGATTATAAGCGTAGCTGTACAAGGTGAAGATTTGCCATACTCGGCATATGATCGTTACTATATCCGCTCAGATGATGAAGATAACATTTTGACTTGTGAACAGCTAGAACGTTTTTTTACAGATAGAAATTATGATTACTCTGATTGGGAAAAACAAACAACTAATTATACTGTCGATGATATTGATGAACAATTATTAATTGAATATGTTAATAAGGGTAATGATTGTGGAAGAATTAATTTCTTATATAAGGACAGCGAAACTACATTAAGAAAATTAAATCTATTAGATGGCAAATATTTAAACAATGCTGGATATTATCTATTTTCTAATAAAAAACCACTTCTATTAAAACTAGCAACCTATCCAACAGATGAAAGAATTTATTTTAGTGATTTAAAACAATTTAGAGGCAATATATTTGAATGTATCAATGAAGCCGTTAAATATGTAACTAATAATATTAGGTGGAAAGCAGAGATTGTAGGTTTTGAAAGAGTTGAGATTCCCGAAATACCACTAGAAGCATTTAGAGAGATTATAATCAATAGCTTTGTCCATATGAAAGTGAATAGCTCTTCTTCTAATGAAATCTATGTCACACCATCTAAGGTACATATATATAATCCCGGTCCATTAGTACCAGGAACAGACCCTAAGATGTTTGCCAGTGGTGAACAAGGTTCAATGATTCGTAATCCTCTAATCGCAACAGCACTATATTACAATAGGACAATTGATGCCTTTGGAACCGGTTTTGAACGTGTATTTAAACTCTGTAAAGACATCAAATATCAATATAGTAATAACCAATTCGGATTTACATTTGAATTCTTACGTGATCAATTAGATATCATAAATGATTCGATAAGTTCTTATTCAGAATTCTCTGAAAGTGAAATGAAACTCTATAAATATCTTCTTAAAGGAAATAGATATACGAAACAAGAACTTGCGGATGCTATTGGAAAATCTCCTATAACTGTGCAACGATACCTAAAACATATGATGGAACTTGGTTTAATTAAGCGTGTTGGTGCCAATAAAAACGGTAGATGGGTTGTTGTAAAATAAGATTGTTATAAATAGAAAGGTAATTTATGAAAAATATATTAGAAAATCCCATTTTAAAACAATTTTGTGAGTTTTGTACTTATACAAATTATTTAGGATGGCATGAAAGAAATGGTGGTAATCTATCATTTCTACTATATGAAGAAGATATTAAAGATTATCTAGATTTAAATCATGTTATTAGACAATTAGATACTGGCTTTGTGAATAAGGATTTAGCTGGTAAATACTTCTTATTAA
>CAVCTP010000203.1:0-2240 GCA_963605145.1 Tannerellaceae bacterium | reverse complement strand
GTCCATTTTCATCAAGTAATGGGTGTCTGTTTTTAATTTCGTGTTGATTCATATTTCCCCCTTATTTTTCAATTATTTTACTGTCTTTAACAGTTTTTAAATTATCTTCATTATAAAAACCTAAATGATTATGCATATATGTGTCAGTAAACCTAAAAGGAATGAAAGATGTAAGATAAGACATTAAACAAGCAATAGGTAATCCTATAAATGCTTCCTTTATCTTATGGTTAAAACAAATATTATAATGATTATCTTTTATATATTTATTATCATCACTTACTATCAATAAAGGTCGAGATTGAAAAGATAAAACATCTTGAATTTCTAAAGCTCTATCAACATAAGGACTATCACTTGCGATTAATAGAACAGTAGGTAAGTGATTAGGTTCGTTTAAGAAAAATGTTTGATGGGCATATTCTTCTGTATCTTGTGATAAAGCATAATAACCATTAGCTTCTAATATCTTAGATACACCAAAATCAAAGCCACCCTTTCCTGGGCCTGATGAAATAAACTCTACTCTTTCATATTTGCCTATCAATTCACTAAACTTTTTAACATCATCCTTATAATTTATAAATGTTTTTTCTACAATCTTACCTAAATCTCTAATTTGTTTTTTTAAATCTAAGGCAACATTTATATCAATCAAATCTTTACGAGAAGCAAAATGTATTGCAAGATAATATAAAGATATTACTGGTGGAATAAAACTTCTTATTCCAGGAATGGGAATAGGAGCCTTCTTAAATGAAGTTTCCTTAGCTTCTAAAAATAATTCAGCTCTTTTACCTGCTCTTGAATTAAGACTAGCGCCAACTAATAAAGTATGAAAACCTGCTTTTCTTAAATTATATATAGCCTCTACACTTCTTGCGGCTTCACCACTTGAACTAATACATATTGCTAGAGATTCATCGGCTTTTTGTTTATTTGTATCTTTTGCAAGATATCTAGAAGCTTGTAATGCATTAATTACCTCTGTATCAATTTTGGCAATATCAATAAATGCTTGCTTACTTGCGACTGCCCCATTATAAGAATCACCACTACCAAAAATATATATCTTTTTAATCTTATTAAATAATTCATCATCAATAAGATTTTCAACCTTTTCATATTGTTTATCAGCCATTTCTTCAATTAGCGTAGGCATAGATAGTACTTGTTGCAACATATAGTTTTCCATAATTTAAATCCTTGTGATATTTAAACTATTAAATCTTTCAATAGCTTGCTTTTTTAAATCATCTAATTTTGTTGGAACACCCCATTGATTAATAATAAATGACGCACTAGTTGCAGCTGTTGCTCCAGCATACTTTATATCGCCTTGAGACTGACAATATCCTACTAAAAAACCACCGGTAGAAGAATTGCCACCACCAGTAACATCAACAACATTCGTCTTTACTGCCGGAATATGCCAAATATTATTTTTATCTACAGTGAACGCACCTTTAGCTCCCATTCTTAAAATAAACTTATCCGCATGCATGCCTTTTAAATACTTAATAATTTCTAATTCATCTTCTTTGCCAGTAATCCTTTTTGCCTCGGAAATATTTAAAGAGAATAAATCAATATATTTTAAATATTCACTAATTTTATCGACATATTTCTTATCACACATATCACCTTTTATTTCCCAACAAGAAATACCATTATATGACTTTAACCAAGTTAGAGCCTCAGTCCAATATGAATCATCATCACCAATAAAGAAATACATTCCTTTGCTTTCCTTATATATATTAGGAATATCAGAAAAATAAGCCATCATCTCTGAGAAACTACCACAATCAGGATGATTTATTTCCTCTCTTTCACCATCTTCAAAATAATTAATTGTAGAATGGATACAATTCTTATCTAACCTTCTAGCAACCATATCAATATCATTATTAATAAACCATTTACTATATTTTTCTTCATAATCTGGTCCTAGACAACAACAAAAACCTACCTTATCTGACCATAACCTTTGGCCAGCTACAGTATAGGTACCACCTCCTAATTGATTTAATTTACTATCTCCATTAGGGAAATGAACATCATCAGAAATAAATTGTGTTAATGTAAAATAATCAATTGTTTTCATATCGTTTAAGTAAATTATATTATATTTAAAATTAGGAAACTTAATAGGCACTAAAAAATCTTTGATTGTACAATTAATTCAGATAAATTTAGAAAAGGAAGTGTATTATGTTTAAAGCAAAAAAAGAATTAGT
>CAVCTP010000202.1:0-2247 GCA_963605145.1 Tannerellaceae bacterium | reverse complement strand
AAATAATCATCTAAAATTATTAATTCATTATCAACATGTTCACCTTTGCCATCCGCAAAGCCAACTCTTGGTAAAGGACAAGTTAATGTAATTTTAATTTTTGACATCTTTACCTCCTACAAAAAAACTCAATAAGGCCCAAACTCCTTATCTGGAGGCCGGGTAACTTCTTGAGTTACTTTGAATTGTTTCAATTTCTCTCTACGGAGACAGCCATTAAAATTTACATATTTATGATACCATCCCAATAAAGATTTTCTATAACTTATTTAATTAATTCTTCTAAATATTTCTTAAAACCAATACCATCTATCTTATCAACAATATAAGAATTTATATGGAAGTCCTTACTATAATGGTGCTCCTTAGTTTCAAAAATACTTGCCCCTCTAGTATAAGTTCCTTTTGTTTCTATTCTTGTATATGCTTCAAAACCATGTTTTATTAAATCAGGCCTAGTTAATAGTAAGAAAGCTGCACAATCTGGTAAATCCATTGAACCTTCTCCATGTAATTTTCTAGATAAATCTATCATTGTTCTATTGATATCCATACAGAAAGCCCCTAATTCATTAATTGATTTAAAATAAGCAATATCTTTTTCATCAAAACGATTATCATACCAACATGCCTCTAGTGTAGCTACCCAAATAGGAATATCAGATTCAAATACCACCTTAGCAGCTTCAGGATCACACATTATATTAAACTCTGCACTTGTAGTATGGGGATTGTTATATGGATGTGCACAACCCATAATAGTAATCCTTGGTACTTTCTTCATTGTTTCCGGGTCCAATAATATAGCCGTGGCAATATTAGTTAAAGGACCAATTGCCATAATTTCAATATCACCATCACCTTCTTTAATTAATCTTAATAGTGCATCAACAGCATTTTCTTCGTCGCATTTATCACTAGGCTTTCTTAACCATTCACAATCACCCATGCCATCTATACCATGTACTTGTTCAGCATTTTCATAATCCGCCCATAATGGCAATCTTGTACCCTTATATACTGGTGGCTTATATGTATTGGCATATAAAATTGACTGCAAAGCATTTTCAGCTGCTTGATTCATTTCACAATTTCCAGAAGGTATCGTAAACGCTAATACTTCTATACTTGGTTCTCTTAAAGCCATCACTAAAGCAACAGCATCATCAGAACCACAATCAGTATCAATAATTATTTTCTTTTTCTTCATCACTAAACCTCCATAGATATTTCTTCTTCAGCATTATCTAAAACTAGTACACAATTAAATGGATGCATAACATTACTTTGAGAAACAAATTCTTCCCTATTTCTATCTCTTACATCATTTACACTAGCCCCATAAGTAATATCACCATCAACTTCAACACGAGTATAACTTTCATATTTTTTCTTAATTAGTTCAGGATACAATGCAAGTTTCATTCTAGTAGAATAATCACCTACATCAATTGGTAAAATCAACAAATCAATACCGCTTTTTAGAACAGCATCAGCTGCAACAGCATCATAATAAAAGTTATATTCACTCATTAAAGAAACATCACCATAAAATACTGTGCCACCTAATATTGTTACCTTTTTTACCTTTAAAAACTTATCTCTACTTTTACTTAATGCTAGAGCCAAATTAGTTAATGGACCCATTGATATTATTTCAACATCATCACAATTATTAATTAAAACATCAACAGCATTCATATTTTCATTAGTTTCCAATATTTCATCACCATATATCTCATGTTTATCTAATTTAATCTCATTAGGTGCCTTAGATATTGGCATTGATGCTCCTTTATATACTGGAACATTACATTTCAAACTTTTAAGTTTGTTTAAAACATTACTTGTTGCCTGTAAAATAGATAGACTTGAAGCTACTGTTGTAATAGCTACTAATTCAACATCTTCAGCATCAACCACAAGTTCAATTGCTTTTAATGCTTCAAGATTGCCATCTGTATCAATTATTACTTTTCTCATTTTTCCTCCTTATAAAAAGTAATGATGCATCATATTATTAGATAAAAAAATAAGATGCATAGTGTTTATCGTGCACCACGCATCTTTGTTGATTGAATTATATGTGAATTAAAATATAAGGTCAATTTTACTTTTTGTTTATGATTTTCAAATATTCGTCCCTAGTCATTCTAGGCTTAAAGTTTTTAACTACCTTTTTAACATAATCAGGATTATTCAATAATCTTTTAACAGTATTAAAAGTAATCTTCATAGTATCAAAAT
>CAVCTP010000201.1:0-2253 GCA_963605145.1 Tannerellaceae bacterium | reverse complement strand
ACAAATGCCGGAAACCCGCATAAATACAGGCTTTCGGCATTTTAATCCGTTATTCAAACTCAATCGTTCCAGGAGGTTTTGAGGTAATATCATAGAATACTCTATTAACACCTCTTACTTCATTTATGATTCTAGACATAATTGTCTGAAGTACATCAAATGGAATATCAGCTGCTTCAGCAGTCATAAAATCAACTGTCTTAACAGCTCTTAGAACTATTGCATAATCATAAGTTCTTTCATCTCCCATAACACCAACTGAACGCATATTTGTTAGACATGCGAAATATTGATTGATATTTTTATCTAAACCAACTTTGGCTATTTCTTCTCGATAAATATAATCTGCATCTTGAACAATCTTAACTTTTTCAGCAGTTATTTCGCCAATAATTCTAATACCAAGTCCTGGACCTGGGAAAGGTTGTCTAAATACTAAACTTTCAGGTAAGCCTAATTCAAGACCAACTTTTCTAACTTCATCTTTGAATAGATTTCTAAGAGGTTCAATAATCTCTTTAAAATCAACATAATCAGGTAAACCACCAACATTATGATGAGACTTAATTACCGCAGATTCACCACCTAATCCTGATTCCACAACATCAGGATAAATAGTACCTTGTGCTAAATAATCAACAGCACCTATTTTCTTAGATTCTTCTTCAAAAATTCTAATAAATTCTTCACCTATTATTTTTCTTTTCTTTTCAGGTTCAATAACACCACTTAACTTACTGTAATATCTATCTTGTGCGTTAACTCTAATAAAATTTAAATCAAATTTACCATTTGGGCCAAAGATATTTTCAACTTCATCACCTTCATTTTTTCTAAGAAGACCATGATCTACAAAAACACAAGTAAGTTGTTTGCCAATAGCCTTAGATAAAAGTCCGGCACAAACTGATGAATCAACACCACCTGATAAAGCTAAAAGAACTTTTCCATCTTTTACCTTATCTCTTATTTGTTTAATAGACTCTTCGACAAAAGAGTTCATTTGCCAATCACCCTTACAAGCACAAATATTTCTTACAAAATTATAAAGCATCTTTGTACCATCAGGAGTATGAAGAACCTCTGGATGAAATTGAATACCATATAATCTCTTATCAACATTTTCCATAGCCCCAACAGGACAATTTAAAGTGTGGGCAACACTTCTAAAACCTTCTGGCATCTTAGAAATATAATCAAAATGTGACATCCAACAGGTATTATTTGTTTCAATATCTTTAAATAATTCAGAACTATTATCTAATACAATATCAGTATTACCATATTCTCTATTTGTCGCTCTTTCAACTTTGCCACCTAATACATAAGCCATAAGTTGAGCGCCATAACAAAGCCCTAAAACCGGAATATCTAGATTAAATAATTTCTTATCAATACTAGGTGCACCATCTTCATAAACAGAATTAGGTCCACCAGTTAAAATAATACCCTTAGGATTTTTTTCTTTAATTTTCTCAAAGGCATTTTTGTAAGAATAAATCTCACAATATACGCCACATTCTCTTACTCTTCTTGCAATCAATTGATTATATTGGCCACCAAAATCAATAACTAATACTAATTCTCTATCCATTAAGTCCCTCTTTCAACTTTTTAATTATAAATAATTTAAAAGTATTTTCCTATATATCGCCATATAAAAAGTCCATTTAACATGGACTGATTTGAAAAATAAATTAATTAATTATTAGAACTCTAGATTTGTTCCATCTTCTTTAGAGAATAGATTTGCAACATTATCGCCAAAGCTTAAATATACTTCTTGATTAGATAATTCGATGTCTCTACCTTCCGTTGGAACAATCGCAATTATATCTTTATCTAAAGCAGACATATGTAAATGAATAGAACTACCCATCAATTCACTAACATCAACCTTAGCTTTAATACCATTGTCACTTAATACTATATGGTCTGGTCTAACACCTAAGACAATATCTTGTTCCTTAATATCTTTAGCTTTTAATCTATCTTGCTTTTCTTTTGATAAAGCAAATTCCTTATTATCTACTAGAAGTGAATATTTATCATCTTTATATAATAATTTCGCATCAAAAGTATTCATTCTAGGTGTGCCAATAAAGCCTGCTACAAATAGGTTTGCTGGATGGTTAAATACTTCTTGAGGAGTACCAATTTGTTGGACAAAGCCATCCTTCATAACAACGATTCTGTCTCCTAAAGTCATAGCCTCTACTTGATCATGTGTAACATAAATGAAAGTTGTATTAA
>CAVCTP010000200.1:0-2259 GCA_963605145.1 Tannerellaceae bacterium | reverse complement strand
ATGGGTTCAACATTATCTCCTAGTATGTCACAAACTCAAGCAGTAGAATATGTTTTATCTAATGATAGTGAAATACAAAGTTTACTACAAACAAAAGCTGGTACTTATTCTTCAAAGGTACAAGAATTTACGGCAAATGAGACTGAAACTGTTAAAAATAAATATATTGCTGCAGCAACAGCTGAATATTCTACAAGTGAAAATCAAACTGCGGTAACAAAAGATGTTCTAGCAAAGTATCAAGATCAATGGATCTCAGAAGCTACTGAAAAATATAAAGATGAAACTGTAGAAGAAGTTAAAGAAGATAAACTTGATAAATATACATCCGAGGCAAAGGAACAATTAAGTTCCCAAATTAATTCAATAAGTAATAAAGCAACTGATAAAGTTACTGACATTATTACTGAAGTATATATTAAGCCAGCATATGAATATGCTGTTGATCAAGTAATGGCTGCATATCCGGAAGATGAAGATGAGTCAGCATATGGTGCTGCTATGGTTACAATTAATCCTGATAATCAAGCAGATGATCAATATACAGATAATAATGAAACTATTCCTGATGAATATATTAATGCTTTAACAGATTATATAAGTGCTGATATTACTGCTTGGGGTAATGGTAAGGCAACTAATACTTTAGCGGATTATATTGAAACAGAAGAAAGAGCATCATTTAGACATAATAGAGCTTATAATGCTGTTTCAATGTTGATTGGTTCTAATATCACATCTGATGATTCTAAACAAGAAATCATTGATAAGTTAGCGGATTATGATGTTGATGAAGCAAAGTATGATTCATTTGGTTTTGATTATGAAAAATGCAAAGATTTAGCTTATGAGGCTTCATCATCATATCAAGAACAATTTGATTATGAAGTAAGTAGAATATCTGATTCAATTAAACAAGATAAAACACAATATGATAAGAAGGTTCAAGAAATTAAGGATGATGCATATGATAGTACTTCTTCTTCATTCTTGGATAGTTTACCTCAAGATGTTACTGATGGGTTGGAGGAGCTTGGAACAATGGATTTATATGGTTTAATTGTTGGTTCAATCTTCTTTAAGATGGCAGGTTTATTACTACCAATCATCTATATCATCATGGTTTCTAATAACTTAATTGCATCACAAGTTGATACCGGTTCTATGGCTTATATCTTATCTACTTCAACAAGAAGAAAGGAAGTTACTTTCACTCAAGGATTGTATTTGATAGGTTCTACATTATTAATGTTTGTATGTACAGCAATTACCTCATGTGTATGCTTCAGTTTAATTGATGTTAATACCGATATAACTTATGAAAAACTTATCTTGATTAACCTAGGTGCCTTTGTAACAATGTTAGCTATCTCAGGTATTAACTTCTTATGTTCATGTATCTTTGATAGATCAAAAAGAGCTATGGCAATTGGTGGTGGTGTTTCAATATTCTTCTTAGTTGCCACAATGTTAGGTCTATTTGGTTCACCTGTAATACCTTCAGTTGTAAGAATTAAGGCTTTGAATAATTTCAACTATGTATCATTAATCAGTTTGTTTGATGTTATATCAATTCTAGATGGTACTAATGTTTGGATGTATAAGTTAGTTATCTTATTTGTTATCGGTATGTTGGGTTATATTATTGGGTCTATAATATTTAAGAAAAAGGATTTACCTTTATAAGGAGGAAATTTAAATGTTGAAAAAAATAAAAGTTTATTCAATCTTAACGATTATTGCTTCATTAATTACCGGAGTATTATTCATTATCTTCCCGGTAAATGCTACTAGATTTGCAGCTTATTTAATCGCTGTAACAATGCTTGTATTAGGCATCTATGATTTGTATCTATATTATAAAGAGATTGGTTATACATTCTATTATAGAAATAATCTATTTGCTGCCATTTTGAAATTATTAATTGGTATTGCAATGCTTTTAAATATTGATCTAGCAATCTCTCTATTTGGTGTTATGTTTGCCATCTTTGTTATCTCAAGTAGTGCTAATACATTTGAAGAATCAATTATTATCAAAAGAGCAGGATTAGATGGCTGGCTTGTAACATTGTTGTTATCTATTGCAACTATGATTTGTGGTATTTCTATGATGTTAGTACCTTTTGAAACAGCAAACACATTGGCAATCTATGCTGGTATTGTGTTGATTGTTAATGCTATTAATGGAATTATTACATTGGTTAAGGTTGCTAAGATTAAAAAAGAATTCTTTGATGTTTATGAAATAGATAATCA
>CAVCTP010000199.1:0-2280 GCA_963605145.1 Tannerellaceae bacterium | reverse complement strand
ATATATTATGCCATTCCTACAGCAACAAACGAACAAAAAAGAGATATTTTAAACATTTGCAAAGAGACAAATTGTGAAATAAAAGTATTACCTGGTTTATATCAAATTGTTAATGGTGAAGTTAGTATTAATACTTTAAAGAATGTGGCAATTGAGGATTTATTGGGTAGGGATATTGTTAAAGTTAATAGTGAAGAGATTGGTAATTATGTCTGCGGTAAAACAGTACTTGTTACTGGAGGTGGCGGATCTATTGGTTCAGAGTTATGTAGACAAATTGCATCTCACAAACCTAAACTGTTAGTTATTTTTGATATATATGAAAATAATGCTTATGATATTCAAAATGAATTAAAGCATAATTATCCAGATTTAAATTTAGAAGTATTGATAGGATCAGTTCGTGATTCTAAAAGAGTTGATAATATCTTTGAAAAATATAGACCTGATTTGGTATATCATGCAGCCGCTCATAAGCATGTTCCATTGATGGAAGATTCACCTTGTGAGGCAATTAAAAATAATGTTATTGGTACATTTAAAACAGCCTATGCTGCTGTTAAATATGGTACTAAGAGATTTGTATTAATTAGTACTGATAAGGCTGTTAATCCTACTAATATCATGGGTGCTTCTAAGAGATTATGTGAAATGGTTATTCAAACTTTTGATAAGTTAATTAAGAATGATTGTACAAATAAATTATTAAAGGTTGAAGATTGTTTTTCTTGTAAGGGTGTTAATAAGTTAGAGAATAAAACAGAATTTGTAGCTGTTAGATTTGGCAATGTCTTAGGTTCTAATGGTTCAGTTATACCTTTATTTAAAAAACAAATTGAACAAGGTGGGCCAGTTACAGTTACTCATCCTGATATTATTAGATATTTTATGACAATACCTGAGGCTGTTTCTTTAGTCTTACAAGCAGGTGCTTATGCCAAAGGTGGAGAAATATTTGTTCTAGATATGGGTGAACCTGTTAAGATTGATGATTTGGCTAGAAATTTAATTAAACTATCTGGTTTAATTCCTGATGAGGATATAAAGATTGAATATACGGGTTTAAGACCAGGTGAGAAATTATATGAAGAGAAATTAATGAATGCTGAGGGTAACTTAAAGACTGATAATAATTTAATTTATATAGGCAAACCTTTAGAGATTGATGAAGATAAGTTCTTAGATGATATCAAGCTATTATATGAACATGCTTATAATAATGATGATAATATTTTTGATTTAGTGTCTAAAGTTGTTACAACTTATAAAAGGGAGAATGTGAAAAATGGAAATTAAACCTTTTGAGAAAAGATTAAATTTAGCTACAGCTACAATGCATGATGAAGAGTTGAAATATATTCATGAGGCTTTTGATACCAATTGGGTTACTACTGTTGGTGAGAATTTAAATCAATTAGAAAATGGCATTAAAGATTTATTAGGAATGAAGGGTGCCGTTGCCTTAAGTTCAGGAACTGCTGCCTTACATTTAGCGATTAAACTTGCTGGAATCAAACCTGGTGATATTGTATTTGCCCAATCTTTAACATTTGGGGCAACAGTTAATCCGGTAATGTATGAAGGTGGCAAGTTAGTATTTATTGACTCTGATTATGATACTTGGAATATGGATCCTAAGGCATTAGAAAAAGCATTTGAAAAGTATCCTGAATGTAAATTAGTTATTGCGGTTAATTTATATGGAACACCAGCAAAGCTCGATGAAATAAAAGAAATTTGCGATAAACATAATGCAACTTTAATTGAAGATGCTGCGGAATCTTTAGGTGCTAAGTTAAATGGTGTATTAACTGGAACATTTGGTAAATATAATGCTATTAGTTTTAATGGTAATAAGATTATTACTACTTCTGGTGGTGGTATGTTATTAACTCAAAACGAAGAGGATGCCAACAGGGCAAGAAAGTGGTCGACTCAAGCAAGAGATAAGGCTCCTTGGTATCAACATACAGAAATTGGTTATAACTACCGTTTAAGCAATATTTTAGCGGGAATTGGTAGAGGCCAACTAATTCATCTACAAGAACATATTGACGCTAAAAAGGCCATTTATGGCCGTTACAAGGAAGGTTTAAAAGATCTGCCTATAACTATGAATCCACATACTAGTAATAGTGAACCAATATATTGGTTAAGTTGTATGTTGATTGATAAGGATGCTTTATGTAAGCATGAAAGAACTGATTCAGAATATTCTTATACCCATGAAAAAGGCAAAACATGTCCTGATGAAATTAAGGATGTATTAGATAGTTATAA
>CAVCTP010000198.1:0-2310 GCA_963605145.1 Tannerellaceae bacterium | reverse complement strand
AATTATTAAAAGATAAGGATTATAAAATTTGTTTATCAAGTGGTAGACCTTGTTATTTAAGCAAAAAAGCTTTTATTGATAGTTTTGGTGAATATCCTTTAGATTATATATTTGGCTGTAATGGTGCAGAATTTGAAGATCTAACTAAAAATGAATTTACCTTATTATCATCATTAAAAGCCAATGAAGTATCTAAACTAGCGAAATTATTAGATAACGATTTATTGGTATTGTGTATTTATAATGGTGAAGAATTTTTAGTAAATAAGTTAGTTAATGATAAAGAATTATTAGATTGGATGAACGCTAGATGGTTAAGACCTGTTTTATTTGACTTTGAAACTAATTCAGAAAATAGATCAAAGGTATTAGCATTAAATAAAAAAGTCGATAGATTTAAAGAAATAGAATTTATCGATTCTATAAAAGATGAATTATCTGATTTTAATTATGCTTTTTCATCAAACAATTGTTTAGAGTTTATTCCTAAAGATGTATCAAAAGCTAAGTGTATTGATAAGTTGTGTGAATTATTAAATTGTGATCATTCACAAATACTATCTTTTGGTGATATGCCCAATGATATGCCAATGTTACTTAATTCAACAGGTGTTATTATGGGTAATGCAAGTGATGATTTAAAGGCAAAAATTAACTTGCATACTTCTAGAGTAGATGAAGAAGGAATATATGAATTTTTATCAAAAAATGGCTTAATTTAATTGATTTTTGTGAATAAATTTGGCATAATAAATAAGCGCTGTTCCGCTTTACCTTGAGTATATGAACAGATGTATAAATTTGTAAAAGGAGAGATAAGATGAATTTGAATTTAGTTAATGAAATCACTAAAGACCAAATGAGAAATGATCTTCCTGACTTACGTCCTGGACAAACTGTTCGTGTAGATGTATCTATCAAGGAAGGCGACAAGAGCCGTATCCAAGCATACGAAGGTATCGTTGTTAAAGTACAAGGTTCTGGCATTGGCAAATCATTCACTGTTAGAAAGGTTTCTAGCGGTGTAGGCGTTGAAAGAACATTCCCAGTTCATTCACCAATCATCGATAAGATTGTTGTTGTAAGAAGTGGTAAAGTAAGAAGAGCTAAGTTAACTTACTTAAAAGAACGTTCTGGTAAATCTGCTAAGCTTAAGGAAGTTAGATAATTTCAAAAGTGGTCATCAATCGGCCACTTTTCTTTTGTATAATTTGAATGTATATGAAAACATCTAAATCTTTTATAAAAGATATTTTAGAAGTTATTATTTCAGTTGCGATTATATCTTTTATATTACTTAAATTTATCTTAATGCCATGTGTTGTAAATGGTTCTAGTATGTATCCTACCTTAGAAAATAAAGAAATAGGCTATTCTTTTATTTTTACTAAAAGTATAAGTATTAATAGATTTGATATTGCGGTACTAAAAGTTGATGATATCGAAGATGATAAATTGCTTGTTAAAAGGGTGATAGGTTTGCCTAATGAAACAGTTGAATATAAAGATAACAAATTATATATAAATGGTGAATATATCGAAGAAACTTTTTTAAATAATACTATTACTGAGGACTTTAAGATTGTTTTAAAAGATGATGAATATTTCTGCTTAGGTGATAATAGATCTAATTCTAAAGATTCTAGATTCTATGGACCTTTTAATTATGATGATTTTAAAGCAACAAAATTCTTTGTTATATATCCTTTTAATAAATTTGGTATCAAGAAATAGTTTATTAATTAAGGATTTAAACTAATATCATTAATATATTTATCAGAAAGAGGTAAAACATAATGTTAAAACTTGTAAAGATGGAAGAAAAGTATCTTTCCCAATTAAATGAAATGATGGATGAGTGGACTAAGGCTAATGAAAAAATTATCCCTTATGCTATTAATAAGTGTGATTATCATAATATTGATGAATATATTAATAGTTTAGAGATAAAGGAAGGTAATGATAAATTAGTTCCTGATTCTACTTTCTTTTGTTTAGATACTGATAGAAACATCTTTGTAGGTGCAATAAATATCCGCCACTATTTAAATGATGCTTTACTTCTTGATGGCGGACATATTGGCGATGGAATTAGGCCAAGTGAAAGAAATAAAGGTTTAGGAAGTAAAATGATTTCTTTAGCATTAGAAGAGTGTAATAAATTAGGCATTAAAAAAGTTTTAATGTGCTGTGATAAGAATAATATTGCATCAGCTAAATCAATAATGAAAAATGGTGGCATTTTAGAAAACGAAATACTTAAAGATGGTGTAATAGTACAAAGATATTGGATAGAACTTTAAATAATTT
>CAVCTP010000197.1:0-2329 GCA_963605145.1 Tannerellaceae bacterium | reverse complement strand
ATTCTTTCTTTGATTGTTAGAAACTATGAAGTTCAAAAAGGTGAAATATTAATTGACGGTATCAATATTAATGACATTAAGATATCATCTTTAAGAAAAGCAATAGGACAGATGCTTCAAGATGTTTTCTTATTTAGCGGTTCTATTAAATCAAATATCACCTTACATGATGAATCATTTAGTGATGAAGAAGTATTAGATGCTTGTAGATATGTGAATGCTGATTCATTTATTGATAAGATGCCAAGTGGCATTAATGAAGAAATTATTGAAAAGGGTGAAAATTTATCACAGGGTCAAAGACAATTATTATCATTTGCCAGAACCGTAATTCATAAACCTCAAATATTAATATTAGATGAAGCAACAGCTAATATTGATACAGAAACAGAAGTATTGATTCAAGAATCATTAGAAAAGATGAAATCTATAGGCACAATGCTTGTAGTAGCTCATAGATTATCTACCATTCAACATGCTGATCAAATAATAGTTCTTCAAAATGGTGAAGTTATTGAAACAGGTAATCATCAAGAACTTCTAAAGAAGAAGGGCTATTACTATAAGTTATATCAATTACAATTTGAATAATTATTTATTAAAGAATTCTAAACATCTATCTTTATAGTCTGTTGCCTCATCATAGACACCATGACCATAATTTTCATCATATAGATATATCTCACAATTAAGTGCATCGCCAATTTCAATAGAACCATCAACGCCTACAACTTGATCGCCTTTTGAACCAAGTACTAGAACAGGACATTTAATACTAGATAACTCATCATAACAATCATAGTCTTTGCAAGCTTCAGCAAGTATTATAAAGCGTTCATATTCTTCATCACTTATATTAGCGTTAGAAGAAATTAATATGTCTCTATATTCTTTTAAAGTTGCCTCAGAATAAACATTATCGACAAAACTTTCTAATAATTTTGTTTCTTCTTTTTGACTAGCGAGATTAATCCACTCATCAACTACTACATTAAACTTATCATTTGTTCTTGCGGCAGTTGAGCCTAGAATCATCTTATGTACTAATTCGGGATAATCTATGGCAAGATATAAACCAATCATGCCACCTTGTGAGGCACCAAAAATATCAGCATCCTTAATATTTAAAGTCTTCATTGCTTTAGCAGTATCATCGGCCATATCTTTGATTGTGTAACCTTCTTTTATATTCTTTGCCCTATCAAAAACATAAACTGTATACTCATCAGTAAAATCTTTGTATGCTTCGGCAATAAGTTCAGCTGAGCCCATTACACTATGAATTGATAGCCCGGGTAATATAATAAAACTTTTATCACCTTCACCAAATACAATATAATCCATTTCCATATTTTCAACGGAAACTGTTTTTACACTAGCACTCATTGAGTTCTCCTTTGTTTCTTCTTTCTTGTTTTGACATGCTGTTAAAGATAACAACAATACTAATAACATTACAGTATATTTTTTCATATTTAAAACATCGTCCTTTTATCTAATATTACAAAAAGTAGTATCGCAGCAGTTAATATAAAAGTAACTACAAATGTGATTATACGATTATGTTTGTTCTTTTGAATAGCTAGAGCCATTATGATAATAGAAGCAAAAGATATAATGCTGCTTAATAGATGATTAGGAAAGCGGTCGATTGCTTGATATAAATAATGAATACCTAATACTGCTTGGATGGTATTGCCTATACCTAATATTATTGAACCTAATAAGTTTTGTTTCTTACAATAATAAGCAATAAAACCACCTGGTAAGGTTAATAGGGTTGGTAGAAACCAAATTGATTTATAGTAGTATAATGCCAAATCAAAAGAAAGTGTACCACAAACAACTTGTGTTAAATAAATTAATGGTTGACTAATTAAAAAGAATACAAAGCATTTTAACATTGCTTCATAGTTCTTCTCACAATTAACAACAATAATAACCGCAAAGATAAGCCAACATTCATATGATATTCCAATATCTTGAAATGACGTATCTTTTAGTGAAGTAATCATCATAACAGATCCGGTATATATACCAATGATAATCGCAAATATAATTACTGATAGCCAAGTTATATTTAGTTTTTTAAATAGATGTTTCATAATAAGTACCTTTTTGTTACATATCTATTTTAATTCAGTAAGTGTGATATTGGTAATATTAGATAATTTGTTGGAAATGTATCACAAAAACGCCCAACAAAATACCGCAAAAACGCCCAATGATTTGCCACAAAAACGCCCAACAGAATTAAAAATAGGTGATATTTTTCAGGTTCATTTCAGGTAATCCGAAATGAACCTGAAAAATATCACCTATTTTTAAT
>CAVCTP010000196.1:0-2364 GCA_963605145.1 Tannerellaceae bacterium | reverse complement strand
AAAAAAGCTGTGGGTATAAAAAAATAAAGCTTATTTTGAAGCTTTATTTTTTTTAGCAATAATAAAACAAATAATAATGTAAATAACTAAAACAATTGGTAAGATCCATAAGAAGTTACTTTTAATATATTGAGCATCTCCTGACCAACAACCAAACCATTCTCCACATTTTTTAACAAGGATAGAAAGAGCATAAGATAAAGTTCCACATCCAACAATACTTAACAATACTTTCATAACTTTATTAAAAATCTCTTTGAATAAAATGATAGAGACAAAACATACTGCAGCAACAAATACATTAATTACAAAATGCATAATATTTTCCTCCTTTAGATACCTTAATAAAATAGCACAAAATCAAAGGAAATGCAATAAAACGTGGACTAATAGGCGAATTATGATAAAATGAAAGGTAGAGTCTAAAGTTTATGAAAACTATATAAAATCATAGGTTTCAGGACTCAATGAACGATGTGAAATCATCCAAAAAGTTATAAAACTGAATATTTTGGAATTTCCTAAATCAACGGATTATAAAAGGAAATAAAAAAAGCCTGAAAAAGGCGCAATGAGGGTATCGTCTCTAGGAACATATCTTAGAGAAATGATTAGTTGGCTGCATTTACCGGATGATATTGATGTGATATTTCAATGAGTTTAAGCCATTGATCAGGCATAAGCATATTATTATCAAATAATCCTGTGACGGGTGTTTTAAATCCCAATGACGAATGTGGTCTTAGAAAGTTAAAAAAGCATACGAAAAGAATCATGTAACTATTGGCACCTTCAATTTTGTCATAGCCATTAGTTCCATAATAATTCTGTTTATATGTACGATTGAGTCTTTCTTCAATCTGCTTGAAGGGTCTATATTTTTTAGATGTCTCATCTTTATTTTTAACACCAATGACCTGATGAAGATCAAACCTGATATCATTGATATCAAAAAAGACCTGAGCGGCATTATAGATGGGATTGCCATCCGTAATAAGAGTAAGGTCCTCGGGAATCTTGCCATTGTAATGTCTCAAACAGTCATAGATGGATCTACAGGCACATTCAGTATCACGAGTTGGATAGATGGTATGTGATGTAATGATTTTGGAATGAGGATCCGACCAGAAGAAAACATACTGATTTTTACCCCTGACTTTAATGTAGGTTTCATCACCTGCAAGAAGAGAACCAATCTTATAAGGGTAATGATCAACCATATCCTTTACAAGAGAAGATACGCCATTGGCATAGTTGATGACGGTCTGGTGAGAAATGCGAACACCATGGATCTGTTTCATGATGAGAGCTGTTTTTCTGGCACCAAGACCATAATTGACATAATACGTCAAAATAAGACCAAGGACTTTATGATCAAAATGAATTCTGGAAATATCAAATCCTGTATTTAAAGACTGAGATACCTTTTTAAGAGATTTCATATTAAATTTGAATTCACGATAGTGGTATCTAAGACGATACTGATTACTGGAAGTAAGAAGAGAATCCCTGTCATCACTGTCTAAGATTTCTTTATTATGTTTGTAATAGGAACAGTCCTGATTCATGCAGACGTAAACAAAATAGCCATTGCGATCATGATGTAAAACAAGCTTACGTTTGCAGTGAGGACAGTAGATACCGATTTCATCTTTGATAGTCGTTTTAACGGTAAAAGTATTCTTGCAGGCCTTGCATTGATATTGACCTTTGCCTTTATTGTTATCGTAAATATATTCTTTAGGAGCACCACAATAAGGGCATACACCGTCAAATGCAAAAGATTCAGGATTTCTTCGTCTGACAGGACCAATATTCTTTTCATTGATGATGTCTTCAAAAGAAAGCTGTTCAACCAGTTCATTTTTGAATAGAGGAGGTTCATCGACCTTGAAATCAGCATAGGGGATTTGGACATTCTTGTTTTTAGAAGATTTAAGATGAGAGATTTCTTTTTTGGTAACAGGATTGATATTGTCTTCAAAGAACCTGTTGATCCAGTCAACATGTTTAGAGGCCTCATCAAGATGATAGATAAAATCAATATTGTTCAAATGATCAGAAATAGAGTCAGGGATCTTGTTTAAGATGTTTAAAGGTTGGAAATATTGAGAGAATTTAAAATTTTGTTTAGAAAAAGATTCAATAGAATCAATTAAATGTGTTATACTTTGCATGATGAAATATCCTTTCGTTAGATTTTGGTTAGCGCTTAAAAGTATAACATAGGAATTTCATCTTTTTTAGTATAAAACGAAAAAAGATGATTACTAAGATATACTCAGTAATCATTTTACTGTTTATATAGATAAATTGGAGGGTAGTGTATTTACGCTATTTAATATAGATTTTTGACACTACCTA
>CAVCTP010000195.1:0-2373 GCA_963605145.1 Tannerellaceae bacterium | reverse complement strand
GGAGAAAAATGAAAAAGATTCTAACAATTTTAATGCTTGCTGCTTTAGTTCTAGCTTCTCCCGCTAACATATTTGCGGATGAAGCTACGGAACAAGAATTAAGCCAAGAAAGTACTGGTGGAACAGTAAAATTAACTGCTTCAAAGGCATCTACTTATACTGTAAAACTTCCAAAATCGGTTGATGTTTCAGCAAATTCTGCTACTTTTACTGCCTATATCAAAGGTGATGTTGATGGAGCTAAAAAAATCGTAATCGCTGAAGATAAAAGTAATGGTACAAATGTTCTTGAAAATAATGCTGTAACTGGTCGAAATGTTGATTTAACAATAAGTGTTGATAAATCAATTAATGGTAACGAAATTACTAGTGAATATGCTAGCACTGGTATTACTATAACTGTAAGCCACGCAGATATTGCCGCTGGTACATATACTTGTGATTTACCTCTTACAATCTCATTAGCTAATATTAGCTAATATTTAAAACAACCAAGTTCCTGCATCTTGGTTTTGTTAACAATATGAAAAGAATAATATTATCTCTACTACTATGTATCTTATTTATAAATGGTGTAAATTGTGAAACAATCACTCACATTTGTGATAGCACCATTTCTTTGTCATATGATATTGCCCCAACATATTCTGTTATTTTACCTAATACCATTGATATTTCTAATAATGTTAGTGAATTTAATTTTACTGTAAGTGGTGATATATATGCTGATACATATTTAGAAATCATCTTTGATCAAAGTGCATATATAAGTAGTGAGAAGGATAATATTGAAGTTACTATAAATCAAGAAAAAACTAACTTTACTTATGATGAATTAAATAATTCTAATATAAATTCAAGCATCACCTTAAATCACAATGACTTAAAAGCCGGTAATTATCAAGGTTACCTTAATCTAACAATCACATTAAAGGAAATAAATGAATAATAAACTATTTAAATCATTAACACTGTATGCCAGTATATTAACTCTTAGTAATGATGCATATACAATCTTGCTTCCTAGCAATATTAACTTAAGTAATGCTGGTTCTTTTGAAATTGCCATTAGCCAAAATAACTTACAAGATAGTCAAAAATTATATATCAATATTGCCAATAACTTTACCTTACATGATGCTCATGGAAAAGATGATATCTATGGCAATATTTTAAATAATGAGATATATTTCACTAGTACTGATAATGAAAGTAAAACTATAAATTATGAAGTAACAGGTGCAACAGTCGGACAATGGAGTGGTTTATTAGATTTAAGTATTAATCTATCACAAGAGCGTAGTTATAACCTGATTGATGGTAAATCAATAAATACTATTTTAAAAAACATTAATCCTACGACAATAACCTTTTCTCATGATGTTGTATCTTTAACTAATCCAATTGATGTTTCCTATGAACAAGATTCATCAATTCTTCTATATAACGATAATGGCAATGTAATTATTACAAATAATACAAATGAACCTATCAAATTAAATAGTTCTTGTTTATTAATGTTTGCCAATCTAACAAATCTACAATATATTTATAATTTTGATTATTTAGATAGTTCACCTTGTACAAGTATGGCCAAAATGTTTCAAAAATGTACAAATTTAAAGGAAGTAAATCTATCTAATATTAATACCGATAACGTCACAAATATATCTTATATGTTTGAAGGTTGCGAAAATTTAGAATATATCGGCAATATCGAAAATTGGAATGTTTCTAATGTTACAACTACAAAATCTATTTTTCATTATTGTTATAAACTTAATAATTATGGCAATCTTGGCAATTGGAATATAAGTAATAAATGTACTAATTTATCTTATATGTTTGCTGGTATGTCTCATACTCCTAATGTGGCAAATTCAAGCTTTTTCCCTACAACTTTAGATTTAAGTAATTGGGATGTAAGTAATGTTACTGATATGAGTAATATGTTTTGTGATTTATTTTCTTTACAAACATTAAATATTCAAGGTTGGAATACAAGTAAATTAAAGAAAAGTGCCAATATGTTTCTTATGAATGATGTAAATATTGAACCTACATTACAAAATATCATTGGCTTAGAAAGTTTAAATGTAAGTTCATTATTAGATATGTCTTATATGTTTTCTGGTTGCAAAAACTTTAATGCAGATTTTTCATCTTGGCAACCAAGTAGTATTGTTAAACTTGATTATGCATTTTATAAATGTAGTTCTTTAAATTTAGCAACCCTAAACAATTGGAATACTTATTTCTCAAGCAAAACCACTTATACCAATTGTTTCGCTACTAAAAATGGAACTCTTAGTGGCACACCAAGTTGGTACAATTAGTGATATTATATTTATATGTTAGAAAAAAAGATGTCCT
>CAVCTP010000194.1:0-2392 GCA_963605145.1 Tannerellaceae bacterium | reverse complement strand
AAAATGGGTATCATAGTGAAAATGTGTTTAAGGATGGTGCTAAAAAACCCACAAATCTTAAAGATGATTCCTCAAAATGGAATCTCTTCATATCCTATTTATTCTTATTGACCTTGCTTCGTGCAAGGTTTTTTTATGGCTGTTTTATTAAGGTCTTATGAACTTATGTTCTTGAGATAGATTATTTTAAGGAGGAAAAACTGTGAAAAATTCTAAGAATTACGAGACTCTGGGCTATATGCCAGACGAGAAACCAAGCTTTTGGAAGTTAACGCTTTATGCTATCCAACAAGTAATTGTTATGTTCCCTGCTACTATTACTGTGGCACTTATTACTGGATTCCAAGTATCAACAACAATCTTCGCAAGTGGTCTAGCAACCCTATGCTTCATCCACATTACTGGTAAAAAGATTCCGCTATATTATGGTTCTAGCTTTGCTTATCTAACAGCAATCTCAAGTATGTGTGCTGCTAAAGGATATGCAATGGTTGATGGAATACTTCCAGAGATTGCTATACGTGAAGCACAATTTGGTATTATCATGTCTGGTTTTATTTCAATTGCTGCTGGTTTAATTGTAAGATATGTAGGTCCTAAGGCTGTTGAAAAATTATTACCTGCTAGTATTACAGGATCTGTTGCGATGATTATTGGTTTAACTCTTGCGGGAAATGCTTTAAGTGATGGTATTCCGCAAATATCAGATGGTAATACTGTACATACAACTGCCCAAAATTGGTGGATTATTGTAACTCTTATTACTCTTATTTCTACAGTTATTTATTCTCGTTATTTAAAAGGTTTATTAGGTCAATTACCATTACTACTTGGTACTTTAACAGGATGTGCTGCTGCAGGTCTAGTATACTTAATTGGTGATATTAATCTATTCCGTGCTGTTCCTGAAGCTGCTTTATCATCTTCTGTTTGGAAATTAGGTGATGGTTCTTTCTTTGCTTTACCAGCATTTACACTTCCTAAATTCTCTTGGGCTGCTTTAGTTTCTATTATGCCTATTGCGATTGCAACTATACCTGAGTCAACTGCCCATGTTTATCAATTAGATATTTATATTAATGATGTTGCTAAGAAAAAAGGACGTGAAAAAGTTAATATGGCATCACTATTAGATAAGAACCTAATTGGTGATGGTATATGTGATATGATTTCTGGTTTAATTGGTGGTCCTGCTGGAACAAACTATGGTGAAAACATTAGTACAATGGCTATCACTAAAGTATTCTCTGTATCAGTATTATCTGCTGCTTCTATAATTGCTATGATAGTTTCATGCTTTACACCACTTATTAAAGTTATCTATGGTATTCCACTTGCAGTTATTGGTGGTCTAGAGATTTACCTATTTGGTGCTATTGCTGCTCAAGGTATTGCCATAATGATTGATAAAAAAGTAGATATGTTTGATTCAAAGAATATTGCTGTTATCGCATCTATCATGGTTATCGGTATTGGTGGACAATATAGTTTCGGTGGAAACATTCCTCTATTTGGTCTACAAATCCCATGTATTGCTGGAGCTACAATCTTCGGTATGCTTCTAAATCTACTTCTATCTATTGGCCAAAAAAAGAAAGAAAAAGAAGTAACTGAATAAAAAATAATTTAATAAAACTATATATAAATGTATTGGTATAGATTATCAATACATTTTTATTTTGTAAGAGGTTTTTACTATGCTATAAAATGAATCTAGGATGTATTAGAAAAATTTTCAAAGGGGAATGGCTATGGAAGTATATGATAAGATGCATGATTGTTTTGATTCAATGAAAGATAAAATTGATAAGGCAATTAAGGATACTGATTTAGAATCATTTTTTAAAACATTATCTTCAATTAAAGAACCAACCTTAGTAACTGGTGTTGGTGGTTCTTCAATTGTGGCAATGTTTTTAGCTAAAACATTAAGAGAAAAGAATAAGATAATCGCAACATTTGCCTATCCTAGAGATATGAAATATATGAATTTAGATGGATATAAAAATGTTATATCCGTATCATATTCTGGGGCTAATATTGGGGTAGATGCTTCATTTGATAATGATTTAAATAAATATTTATTAACTGGCAATCCTAGAGAGAATATAAATAATATTGTTTATAAGATGCCTAAGGAAAATTCTTATGTTTCTATTAATGCTACTATTGTTCCTTTATCATTAATTCTTCTATATTATCAAAATGATATAAATACAATTTATGAAATTATAAATAGTAATATTCAAAGTGATTCTAATAATAATTCATATGAACTTATATATGGTTATGAATCAATTGCCGCAGCAACAATGTTGGAGTCTTCTATTGTTGAATCAGGTATGGGTTCAATTGTTTTACATGAAAAATATAACTATGCTCATGGAAGAAT
>CAVCTP010000193.1:0-2428 GCA_963605145.1 Tannerellaceae bacterium | reverse complement strand
GCTTTACCAGTATATAGTTGATAGTAACGACCCTTTTGTTTTAATAAGTCTTCATGGTC
Organism: Tannerellaceae bacterium; assembly: GCA_963605145.1. Classification (GTDB taxonomy): domain Bacteria; phylum Bacillota_I; class Bacilli_A; order Erysipelotrichales; family Erysipelotrichaceae; genus Colivicinus. Next base: position 2,369 of record CAVCTP010000193.1, on the reverse strand, counting down.
TCCTCTTTCAACTATTTCACCATGTTCTAGGACTATTATCGCATTAGCATTTCTTACAGTAGATAGTCTATGCGCAATAACAAATGTTGTTCTACCCTTCATTAATTCATCCATACCTTTTTCAATTAATTTTTCAGTATGAGTATCTATAGAAGAAGTTGCTTCATCTAATACCATAACAGGAGGATCAGCTACTGCAGCTCTAGCAATATTTAATAATTGTCTTTGACCTTGTGACAAGTTAGAACCATTAGCTGATAACATTGTTTGATAACCATGAGGCAATCTTTCAATAAATGAACTAGCATTACATCTTTTAGCAGCAGCAATACATTCTTCATCTGTTGCATCTAATCTACCATATCTAATATTATCCATGATAGTGCCAGAGAATAAGTTAGTATCTTGTAATACCATACCAACTGATTTTCTTAAATCATCCTTTTTAATTTCTTTTATTGGAATACCATCATAGGTAATAATACCTTCACTATCATCTACATCATAGAATCTATTTAATAGGTTAGTAATAGTTGTCTTACCTGCGCCAGTTGATCCAACAAAGGCAATCTTTTGACCAGGTTTAGCGTATAAAGAAATATTCTTTAAAACAGGTTTACCTTCTACATATGAGAAACTTACATTATTTAATCTGATATCACCTTTTAATTCTACATATTTTGCAGGTTCAACAGGAATCTTCCAAGCCCATCTATTTGTCTTTTGACTTGTTTCAATTAATTCATCTGAATCTTTTTCTACATTAACTAATTCAATAATGCCATAGTCTAATTCTGGTTCTAAGTCCATTAAATCAAATACTCTTTCAGCACCTGCTAGAGACATCATAATACCATTAAATTGTTGTGATAGATTCGATATAGGTCCAGCAAATTGTCTTACAAATAATAAGAAAGAAGCAAGTGAACCAATTGCTAACTCACCATTAATTAATAACTTTGCTCCAGCAACTGCCACAATAGCATAAGTAATATAAGATATATTGGCATTTATAGGCATCAACATTGAAGCATAGGCATTAGTTCTAACAGAATAGCCATATAATTCTTCAGCTATATCTTTAAAACCAGCCATAGATTGTTCTTCATGGTTAAATACTTTAATAACCTTTTGACCAGAAAACATTTCCTGGGAATAACCATTGATAGTAGAAACGGATTTTTGTAAGTCCGCAAATGTTTTTCTTGAACTCTTTGCCAAAAAGATTGTCATAAAGAACATGATAAAGAACATTACAAGAACTACTAAAGTAAGTTTTATATTTAAAACAAACATACAAGTAAAGCAACCAATAATTGTAATACTTGCTTGAATTAAAGCTGGGAAACCTTCAGCAATCATAGGTCTAATAGTATCAATATCATTAGTGTAATAGTTCATTACCTCACCATGAGTTCTAGTATCAAAGAACTTTAAAGGTAACTTTTCCATTACTGAAAATAACTCTTGTCTCATTTCACATAAAATGCCAGTTGAAACAACAGATATCAATTTAACATAGCCAAATGATGATAAGATTCCTGTTAAGTAAATGGCTCCCATTAAAATCAACATATTTATAAAGCCACTATAATCAGGATTACTTGTTCCAATATATGGAACAATATAATTATCAATAATTGGTGACATTAGAAAAGAACTTGCCACACCTGTTAAAGCAGAAATAATAATAAGAATTATTGCAACTATAAAACGTTTTTTATAATGCTTAGAAATATAAGCAAAACATCTTTTTACTGTTCCTGGAACATCACTAGCTTTTGATGTGCGGAGTTGTCTATATTTAGCCATTATTCTTTTACTCCTTCCATCTGTGTATTATATAAATCACGATATACTTCATTTCTTTCAATTAATTCGTTATGATTACCAATATCAGCAATCTTTCCTTCTTCCATAATTACAATACGATCTGCTTCCTTAATTGAAGCAACTCTTTGGGCAATAATAATTGTTGTCATACCCTTTAGATTCTTTTTTAATGCTAATTGAATACGATGATCAGTATCAGTATCTACCGCACTTGTAGAATCATCAAGAATTATAATCTTAGGTTTTTTTAATAATGCTCTAGCAATACATAATCTTTGTTTTTGACCACCAGATACATTAACACCACCTTGGCCTAAATCAAAGTTATATCCTTCTTTTCTAGCAACTATAAATTCATCAGCTTGAGCGTCTTTACATGCTTGTACAACATCTTCATGACTTGCATTAGGATTACCCCAAAGCATATTCTCTTCAATAGTTCCTGAGAATAGAGTATTTTTTTGTAATACCATAGCAACAGCTTGTCTTAAGTTAACTAATTTATAATCCTTAACATCATGGCCACCAACTTTAAT
>CAVCTP010000192.1:0-2431 GCA_963605145.1 Tannerellaceae bacterium | reverse complement strand
GTATCAATCAACAACGCCATATTTCTCATTCATTGCTTCATTTCTTCCGACATCATAATCTACAAAATCGGAAAATTTTTTCCTAGATTCTTCAAGTCTTGAAAAAGCTTTTAATTTGTTTTCTATTTTTGTCTCTGATAATGGAGTTTTAGTAAAAACATTAATAGAAGTTTTTCTTGTTTGATTTAATAAATCAAGTTTTTTACATGTCATTTCTTTTTTTCTCATGTTTACTCAAATATATAATTTAAAAATTCAAATAGCAAGCAACGCTTTTTATTTCGAATAGATAATAATTGTTTTTCTTAAGATTATGTAAATTTGTAATCGATTTGATTGTAAAGTATACCAATTAAGTATACTTTGAAAGTATACTTTGAAATTAATATGTAGTATACTTTGAATAAGAAGTGAAGGTGAATAAGATGAATTTAGGTCAAGAAAATGAATATCAAGAATTTAAAGAAAGTCTTGGACAACTAGATAAAGGTTTAAAATCATTGGTTTCTATGTTGAATAGGCATGGGGGAGGAACTGTGTTTTTTGGTGTAGATGATAATGGAGAAGTTGTTGGATTAACAGTTGGTAAAGATACATTGATGGATATTAGAAATCGGATAAGAGATAAGATTGAGCCTAGAATTTATGCTGAATTATCCGAATTAAAAGATGAAAATGGAAAAAGTTATATTGTGGTAAATGCAAAAGGAAGTGATATACCTTATTCATTTGATGGACGTTATTATATTCGTAATTTATCGGCAGATGAGAAGGCATCTAATGAATTGTTAAGAAAAATGTTATCATCATCGGATTCAGATTTGATAAGACAAAAGTCATCGCCAAAACAAGATTTAATTTTAAAAACTTTTTTTGCTGTATTAACAGGATGTGGAATCCATGTTAATGATTCACAAGATTTTTTATACAACTATGGCTTATTAAATAAAGAAGGAAAATATAATATTAATGCTTATTTAATGGCAGATAATAATGATATTTCATTAAAAGTAGTAACATTTGCTGGAGTTGATAAGAGTGTCATGTCAACAAGAACAGAGTATGGGAAAAAGTGTTTATTAATATCTATGTCTGAAGTATTATCGTATTTTGAATCAATAAATGTTACTGATGTAAATGTAGATAGTTCAATAAGGAAAGAAAAATCATTATTTGATTTTCCAAGTTTTAAGGAAGCATGGATTAATGCCTGCCTTCATAATGATTGGAATAATCTAGTAGCACCATCTATTTATTTATTTGATGATAGGATTGAAATTGTTTCTTATGGTGGTTTACCTTATTCACTTTCTTTAGATAGCTTTTATTCAGGTACAAGTGTTCCAGTCAACAAAAGTTTATTAACAATCTTTATGGCAACCAAATATGCTGAACAAAGTGGACATGGCATTCCAACTATAGTAAAAAAATATGGCAAGGAAGTCTTTGATTTTAATGATGGCATGTTAAAGGTTACAATTCCACTTTCATTTGAAAGAGCAGATGTTTTAAATAGAAAGAATAAGATTTTAAATAGAAAAGGTTTAACAGAAAATCAAAGAAAAGTTTATGAAGTTTTGTCTAATGATGGTACTTTGCTTCAAGAAGATGTTGCAAAGTTGACCAGCATGAGCTTGGCAGGTGTAAAAAAAGCATACAAAAAATTGCAAGACTATAATTTATTAGAAAGAATTGGATCAAAACGAGATGGAACGTGGTTGGTTAAGTAGTTAATCAATCTATACCATTATGTTAATAACATTAGTACTCATTGATGCATTAAAGATTGGAGATAAATATGTCAGAAATAAATTTTAAAGATTATATAGGAAAAACAATAAGCGACAAAACTTTAAAAAAGTATGATTTTTATCATTACATTAATGGCGAATGCCAAGAATATGCAAAGATGATGAAAAAAGAGTATGAGGATTATGATGAAAGCCTAATAAAAGATGAAATTCCAGATGATTGTTGGCTAACTAGAGTTTATATACCAGAAGGCAGTTGTTTAGAAACAAATGGTGTTCTTATTTTCGAATTAGATGATAATAATGTAATAGAAAATATTTCATATATGGTTGAATATGTACATAATCCAGGTGAACATGTTCCTTATATGGATATAGAAGAGAATGTTGGCAACTTTTATGGATATCAAGATTTAAACACACCTTATATGATTGAAGACGATTTTAAAAAGATAATGAGATCTGTTAAATAGCATAAATTAGAAATATCTACTATATATCATCTATAGTTTACATAGAAATTGGCAATTTGCTATTATGTAAATACAAATGAGTTTAACAATAAATAATGATTTATAAACACTGAAATAATTATATTTGTTACTCATAATAAACAATAAAATATATGAATGATATAAATAAATCATATAAAGAATCTAATAATGAGTCAGGATTATCTT
>CAVCTP010000191.1:0-2433 GCA_963605145.1 Tannerellaceae bacterium | reverse complement strand
TTGATATGATAAAGATTTCTTTAGATGCTTTAACTACTGATTAATTAATCTAAAATTTAAAGTAAAAAAAAGGTTGCTGATGCAGCCTTTTTTGATGGGTTTTATATTAATTGCTTAGATTGTTTCAGGAATATTATCGAGATATTTTTCCATATCTTCGATAATCTTTTTCTTATCTTCTTCTGGAAGGAAGGAGTATTTAATAGAATTAATATTCATTAAGATTAAATCTTCATATTCAAATCCCATTTGTTTTAAACAATGATCATATTCATCATCTAGTGTTACTTTAGACATGGTCATATTATCAGTATTGATAGTAACTGGAATACCCATTTGATATAAGTTCCAAGCAGGATGCATTTCATATGAACTTCTTGTTTGACATTGAACATTAGATGTAGGACATATTTCTAATGCGATATTATGGTTCGCGGCATAGCGACATAGTTCAGGATTTTCATATATATGATGGCCATGGCCAAGTCTAACAGCACCCATTTCAATTGCTTCTTTGCATGCTGACCAATCTTGAGAATCACCAGCATGACAAATTATTGGAACACCATGGCTTTTAGCTATTTCAAATATAGGGGCAAATTCTTTAACAGGTTGGAAACCCTCAGCTCCCGCTAAGTCCATACATACAACACCTTTATCTAAATACTTATGAACAATACTAGCAGTTTCAATATTTGCTTGTCTATTTAATTCCTCTTTGCCAACACACATTATGCAACAGATGATACCAATTTTAATATTTGGTCTAGATTCTAATCCCTGTCTTCTACCTTCTAGAACTGCTTCAATGGCCTCGTCTTGTGTCATACCTTTTTGAGTATGAAGTTGTGGGGCAAATCTAATCTCAGCATATACTAATCCTTGATCAGCAATATCTTCAATTAATTCTTTTGTAAATCTTGCTAGTGAATCTTTATCTTGCATAACCTTAAGTGGTGGATTAAATGCTTCTAGATATTGATTAACACTACCTGAATTAACACAAGAATCAGTCCAAGCAATATAACCTTCTAAAGTATCGGCTGGCATTTTAACGCCTTGTCTTTGTGCTAAGTCCCAGACTGTTTCCATTCTAAAAGAACCATCTAAATGCAAATGCAAATCAACTTTTGGAAATGAGTATTTCATATTAATTTACCTACCTTTGTATTAATTATACATAGTTTTAAGTTTTGAACGAAATTATCGATAATCCTTTATTTATTGGTTATTTTGTATTTTCTCTATATGGTGTAACTATTTAATAAGTCGCTTTTACCACAAATCTCTTAATCAAAATGCCACAAATCCCTTAACCAAAGTTACAAAATTAAAAAAAATAATGATGAAAAGCATTCTTGAAGATAGATGGGGAAAATAATGATAGAATTATATCGTATTAATTAGGAAGGATAATGTATAAGCATGATAAAGAAAAGACCAGTTATTCTAGATGGTGATCCAGGTCATGATGACGCTATAGCATGGGTTTTAGCTGCTGCAAGTGATGAATTTGATATTAAGGCTATTACTACTGTTGCGGGTAACCAAACTCTAGAAAAAGTTACGTACAATGCTAGAAGAATAGCAGCATTACTTCATTTAGATATTGAAGTAGCAAAAGGAAGGAATAAGCCTCTTTGTGGTGATTTAATTATTGCCCCTAATTTCCATGGTGAAACAGGATTAGATGGTCCAGTATTGCCTGAGCCAAGAAATGAATTAAGTAAATTATCTGCCATTGAAATGATGGAAAAGGTATTAAGAGAATCTGATGAGAAGGTAACAATTATTACTACCGGTGCCCAAACTAATATTGGTGCTTTGTTGTTATCTCATCCTGAATTAAAAGATAAGATTGAATTAATCTCTACCATGGGTGGAGGTTTAAGAAATGGTAACTGGACTTCTGGTGCTGAATTTAATATCTTAGTAGATCCAGAAGCAGCCTATAATGTATATCATTCAGGTGTTCCACTACAAATGTGTGGACTAGATGTTACCGAAAGAGCATTAGTTTATCCTGAAGAATGGCAAAGAATTAGAGAATTAAATAATCCAGTAGCTGAAGTAGTTGCCGGATGGTTTGATTTCTTCTTCATCCATGTTTCTTCACTTGGTTGGAAGGGTGCTACAACTCATGATCCATGTGCTGTATTATCAATTCTTCATCCAGAAATATTTACTATTAAAGACTACTATGTTGATATTGAATTAAGTGGTAAATATTGTCGTGGTGCAACTATTGCCGATTATCATAATAGATTAGGTAATAAACCAAATTGTCGTTGTGTAGTTGATGTTGATAGAGAAAAATTTGTTGAATACTTAGTAGAAGCTTGTGCTAAGTTTGATGGTTGGGAGGTGTAGTAGTATGAATAAATATCCAGTTTGGATTGACACTGATACAGGAGTCGATGATGCAATAGCTTT
>CAVCTP010000190.1:0-2443 GCA_963605145.1 Tannerellaceae bacterium | reverse complement strand
ATACTTCTGATAATGACTTAATCTCAAATCCTACTTCCACAGCTCTTGTGGCAAAAGTATGTCTTAGAGTATGGGCATGTACACCAACAAGATCACAATCTCTAGTATATTTTTTAATATGATATTGTAGAGTTCTAGGTTCCATATATTTATCAGTAGCAGTAAGAATATAAGTAGATCTATTCTTTACTGCGAACTTTTGGCATAACTTAGTAGCATAATCACTAAGTGGAATAGTACGAACAGAAGTATCACTTTTTGGAGCACCAATTATTACATGAGTATGAGTTTTGCTTTCCATTGCTGTATTGTGCAATCTTTGTAGTGTTGCTTTTATACAAATTGTATGTTCCTTCAAATCAACATCATCCCATTTAAGAGCACATAACTCGCCAATACGAACGCCTGTAAGCAGCATCAACAACACACCAAATTTACAAGCATCGGTATTTGTTAATAAATACTTAATAAATTTTGTTTGTTCCTCAAGACTTAGAACACGTACTTGTTTTCTATATTCTTTTGGATAATGAATCTTAATTGTTGGAAATATACCTTGCATTTGTTCACTGGCATAGTTCAAAATACCATGCAAAACAACTAAAATATCATGTACTGATTTTGATGCAAGTTTATCATCAACTAATAATTCATGAGCAAATTCATCTACAAACCTACTTGTAATTTTAATTGGCAAACAAGCACCTAGTTTAGGTTTGATATATTTTTCTAAAATCATACCATACTTAACATAACTAGATTCTTTAATGCTGTATCTTCTTAACTGCAACCATTCATCACAATAATAAGCAAAGCGATGACGAGAATCTGTCTCAGGTATAATTCTACCTTCAAGTACCGCGGCCTTTTGTTTTATTACCTTATCTTTAGCCTCTTTATAGGTTTTACCATAGCAAAAACCATATTTAGCTTTTCCAGATAAGTCACGGCCTTTAATATATCTAGCCTCCCAACGTCCATCTTTTCTTTTAAAAATGTTTTCACCTTTATACATAGTAATTTCCTCCTAGGTAATAGTGCTTAATATTGAGCACACAAATATTATCTTTCTAATCAAAATAAGTAATATATCTATCTATTTGACTACTATAATGACTAGAAATAAGAGAAAAACTAGGAAAATAATAGTATTTGATTATGTTATTCTTGCGATTTTTTTGTCATTTTTTAGCCCATATGGTAGAATAACTTCGTAAATGTAAATATTTCGTAGAGTGACTAACTCCACGAAAAAACAAACCGATTATATCGGCTTTTATTTTTGTCAAATTAACATTTTAATCTATTTTTTAAAGTACATCTGAATGACTTAATGCCATATTTATTACTTTTTCTTTTAATACTTTTTTATTATCATCACTTGGATTCTTTAAAACTGAAGATATGATTCTAGCAACCTCAATAAAATCATCTTTATTAAATCCTTTTGTAGTCATAGCAGCTGTACCAAGTCTAATACCAGATGTTACATTTGGCTTTTCACTATCAAATGGAATAGCATTCTTATTACATGTGATATTAATTTCATCAAGTATTGTTTCTGCCTCTTTACCACTCATACCAATTGAACCTTTTATATCAACTAATAATAAATGATTATCAGTTCCACCTGTTACAATTCTAAAACCTTCTTCTTGTAAGGTTGAAGCAAGGACTTTACAATTTGATACAACATTTTTAGCGTATTCCTTAAATTCATCAGTACTAGCTTCATAAAAACATTGAGCCTTAGCGGCAATAACATGCATTAAAGGACCACCTTGTATACCTGGGAATATTGCCTTATCTATGGCTTTGGCATATTCTTGCTTACATAATATAGCACCACCTCTAGGACCTCTTAGAGTCTTATGAGTTGTTGTAGTAACAAAATCGCAATATGGAATTGGACTAGGGTGTACACCTGCTGCTACTAGTCCTGCAATATGTGCCATATCAAACATTAATAAACAATTATTTTTATCAGCGATTTCTCTTAATCTTTTAAAATCAAAGAAACGTGGATAAGCAGAAGCTCCAGCAACAATTAACTTTGGTTTAACTTCATTAGCTAGCGAATCTAATGCATCATAATCTAATAATTCAGTTTCTTTATTTACACCATATGAATGAAAGTTATAAAGTTGGCCAGAAAAAGATACAGGAGCACCGTGTGTTAAATGTCCACCTGCTGCTAAATCCATTCCTAATACAGTATCACCAGGCTTTAAAACTGCCATATATACGCCCATATTAGCTTGTGAACCAGAATGAGGTTGAACATTAACATGCTCGGCATTAAATAATCTCTTTAAATTATCTCTAGCAATATCTTCAACTTCATCAACATATTGACATCCTCCATAATATCTTTTACCAGGATATCCTTCAGCATATTTATTAGTTAATATTGATGCCATACATTCTCTTACTGCCTTTGATG
>CAVCTP010000189.1:0-2486 GCA_963605145.1 Tannerellaceae bacterium | reverse complement strand
GCTGTAAATGATTATATGGTTTCAGCTTGGCTATATGAAGATGTAGCTGCTGGCAAGAAAAGTAATGCTACTTTTGAGATATGGAGTTCAACTTTAAGTAACGCAGGTATTTCAAATATAGGAAAGATTGATTTTTATTTTAGAGTTATCAATTCTGATAATTACAATACCATTTATGAATCGAAAGAAATAGAACTCAAAACATCTTTATATGATGAAATGGACTCAGAAGCAAATGATGTAGGTACAGAACTACTTAATCAAAATGGTATTAGAATTGTTGGTAAGGGTGTTAATGATTCTTTGTGGGGCCAAGGTGTACTTCTCTATATTGAAAACAATAGTGATAAAAACATCATAGTAAGCACTGATAATCTTTCTGTTAATGGTTATATGGTTAATGGTTATTTATATTCAACTATAATGTCTAATAAAAAGGCTATTGAAACTGTTATTCTTTCTTCTACAGATCTAGAAGATAATGATATTGAAAGCATTGAAGATTTAGCTTTAAGTTTCGATATTATAAATGCTGATACATGGATGAATATATTTTCTACTGATGAGATAACAGTTAATATTGAATAACACAAGTATAGAATGACGAATTAATAATCTAAACTTAAGATATGTCGAAAAATATAATAAAATTAAAGCATAAGGAATAAAAAATAATTAATCTTAAGGAGAAAATAATTATGTCATTTTCAATTAAACAATTAGAAACTCAAGAACGTAAAATTACACAAAAATTAGAAAATTTTGCTGTATTGGAATTTACACAAGAACAAAGTGTTTCACCAATGAATGCTTCAACTTATTACTATATGAATAAGATGGGTTTAAGAAAGAAACAATTGATTATTCAGGTAAGTAATGAGCATTCTGTTATTTTACAAGCTGGTGCTATGCAATGGATTGCCGGAAATGTGCAATCAACAACAGGATTAAAAGGTGTTGGAGATTTATTTGGCAAGGTTGTAAAGGGTGCTGTTACAAAGGAATCCGCTATAAAACCAGAATATGTTGGTAGTGGTGTTGTAGCATTAGAGCCAACATATAAATATATAATCTTACAGGATGTAGCTGAATGGGGTTCTAGAGGAATGGCTGTTGAAGATGGTATGTTTTTAGCGTGTGATTCAAGTGTTGAACAAAAGATAAATGCTAGAACAAATATCTCTTCTGCTTTGTTAGGAAACGAAGGTTTATTCAATCTTGCTTTAAGAGGGCAAGGTATTGTAGCCTTAGAAAGTAATGTTCCTTATAGTGAATTAATTGAGGTTGAGTTAAACAACGATATATTAAAAATTGATGGTAGCAATGCTATTGCTTGGAGCGCAGACCTTGATTTTACTGTGGAAAGATCTTCTAAAACTTTAATTGGCTCTATGGTCAATTCTGAAGGATTAGTAAATGTGTTTAGAGGAACAGGAAAAGTATTGATGAGTCCTATTACAGCTCAAACAAGTTCATTTTTGAATGTTGCGACTAATGCAGTTAAGGGTAAATAATGTATTGTTACAATTGCGGAAAAGAAATAGATAATTCTTCTAAATATTGTCCTTATTGCAATTCGCCAATTGGAATGAATCCTAATAGAGAAGCAAATTTAGGATTAAAAATATTATCTTTTATATTTCCTTTTCTAGGTTTGATATTTTATCTATGTTTTGATATGGATACGCCAATAAGATCGAAGCAATGTGGTAAATGTGCCCTAGCTGGTTTTCTATTTATGATAATAGTAATAATTATTTTATACATCATTGTGAAAATAACCTTTACAAAGATGGTGACAGATTTATTTTTAATAATTTAAAAATATAGATGATTGTTTAAAACAAATTATAAATAAATATTTCAAAAACAGCATATTAATATTAATGTGCTGTTTTCAACATTTTATCCACAAATGTGGAGAAAATTAGAAATAAAATAGAATAATCATAGGAATTTGTACTTATATATTCATTTAATAATATGAATATGAAAGACTATGAAAACATAATTAAGCAGATAAAGGATAAAGATGATGCAGCTTTTAAAACATTGCTGGAAGATCATTACAAGATGATTTATAAGATTATTTATAGTTTAAATAGTTTTGAAAATGATTTTGCATTTGATATTGAATCTTTATACCAAGAAGGCAGTATCGCATTATACAAAGCAGTATTTACATATGAGGCAGATAGAGGAATGTCTTTTTCTTCTTATGCTTATATGTGTATTAGGTCAAGGTTATTAGTATGCTATAGAAATATGAGAAAGTATCGAGAGGAGGAAATATATTCTATAGATAATCATCCTAATATTGATTATTGCTTATCAATGGCTAGTAGTTGTGTTAGTGAAAATCCGATAGCTTATCATCATACAAAAGAATTTAATGAAGATATAGGTACTTTTGTATCAAAGTTGTCAAAAGAAGATCAAGAGATTTTTAGAATGCGAGTAGAGAAATACTCATATAAACAAATTGC
>CAVCTP010000188.1:0-2499 GCA_963605145.1 Tannerellaceae bacterium | reverse complement strand
AACTCATACTTCTTCTTCTAAAAGAGTATCAGCGATAGATGAACTTGAGGCTGGAACTAAATTAGATTTAAAAGTAGATGGTGGAGAAATAATTGCCATAGATAGTTTGGGAAGAGAAATTGGTGATTGTTCAAATATTTCTGATGTTTTTGCTGAAGCACTTGAAAATGGTGATATTAAAGTTGTTTCTGTTGTAGCTAATAAAATAACTGAAAAAGGAACTAAAAAGCCTTTGGTAAATGTAACAATTGATATTAAATTATTGCCAGTTGATCATTCAGATGCTAAATGCATTTTTGCTTTAACGGAAGGTGATCAAGTACAAGGATGGGCACAAAGGATTGAAGTTATTTATTCGAATATGCCTGTTGATGATGCAAAACTATTATTTGAAATTTATAATCGCAGAAATGATGAATATCTAGGTGGCAATGATGATACTTCGTATGCAGGATTAGATAATTTAGCTGATGAAATAACTGAAGCTAGAAAGAAAATGCGTAGTGAAATGAAGGCAGGCGATAATTATAGTGAATTTGAATGTGATGATAATGATTTTGCGCAAATTTTAAGTAAAGCAATTAAAGAAAATCCTGACAAATATGGGAATCTATTAAAATATACTGGCTATATTAATCCAGATAACATTAGTTATGTTGATTTTACTGATATATATGAAAAAACCATATTAGATAAAGAAACATATTATTGGATAGATCAAGTTAGATGTAGTTTTGAAGAATATGAAGGATTATCTTTTAACCATTTTTATAGTGTGGCTGAGCTATTTGAAGGAAATACTTTGCCAATTGATTTTAAAGATGAAGATGTTATAAGCACTTTTGGCACAAAGAAGTTTATTGCTTTTGCTGATTTGTCATATGGTTGTTAATAAAATTACGGAGAATAAATATGAATAGACTAGATACTGATATTTTCGATTATTTAAAGAAACAGAATAAACCAATTCAATTTGGAGATTTATGTAGATGTAGTGAATTTAGCAGTAAAGAGAAAAGGGAAATTTCGTCTTCTTTAAGAAGACTAGGAAGCAATCATATTGTTTATCGTTATATTGAAAATGGTAAGGCTTATTATACTTTAGATAAGACTAAAGGCGAAGACGTAAATCCTTCAAGAAAATATATTTCTGATTTTGCATCTATATTTGGTGGAGCAGTTAATGACGAAGACACTTCGGATGTTGATTATTCAAAAGAAGCCTTCAATGCAGATAATTTATTTAATAATATCGATGAAGAAACTGAAAATTCAACTGATATTGTAAAGACTGATTTAAGTCAAATGAACATACTTCCGCTTACCTATAAAAATGGAACTGTCTTTAATGGAAAACATTATTCAATCAGAATCCCTGATGGTTTTGTATTGGAAACAAATGTTAAAGATGGTGACAATATAAGAGATTTTATAGCATGGCTTCCTGACAAAGAGAATCCAAATGATAGATACAGTTCATTAATTAGTATTTTTGGTAGTCATGAGACTGAATTTGATTCGGCAAATACTAAAAATCTTAGTTTATTAAATCAAGAAACTATGAATAGTTTATTCTTCTTTGAACAGATAGTTTCTTATCGTGAATCGTTAAATTTTAGTGCAGGAATAACTTTTGCTGATGATTTATTTGAACAACCTTTAATGAATGGCTATGGCTATTGCACAGCAATGTACAGTGATGCTTATTATTTTTATACTTATATTCCTGCCTACGACAAAAAGAAGATGATTAGGATTGATGTTAATGAAAATAGTGTTGATTCCGAAATAGACGCTAAAAAAATAGCATGCGAAATCATGAAAGGTGTAAGTGTTGAATTTAAATTAGAGAAATATGATGCATTAGATTCCTCTTATTTCACAGAAGGTGAATTCACAAAGAAAAAAGAAGACAAATTCTTAGATATTGTTAATCGTTATATAAATGAAGGAAATTTTATTACTAATAGTATATTAAGCAAAATATTCAGTAAAACAATTGAAATTTATATCTTAATGGGTATGATTGATAATAACAAACAAAGCATAGCTAAAGAAGGAAAAATTATTGCTAAAAAATGGTTAAAATTCAAAACTGATATTTATACTAGATTGTTTGAACAAATTAAAAATTTCTTTAACATTATTACAAATAAAGAAACTTTAAATTATTATATATTAGATTTAAGAGAACAAATAATACCATTAATAAATGATCTTGACCAAGTAACAATTACAATAGATGGTAATTTTGATGGTGAAGTAAGCATTCAAATAAATAATTACGAAGATATGATAAATTCAATGAATAGTGAATTTATAAAATCTAAGTTAGCTGACAAGGAAAAATTAGCTAAAGCTGCTTTTGATGCTATGAGTCAAGAAGAAAAAGATGCTATTAAGGCAAAAGAAATTGAAGCAAAAATTGTACAAAAAAATAATAAAATTTTAAAAAAATACCCTAAAACAAGCAAGGGTGATGCAAAAATTATAAAAGAA
>CAVCTP010000187.1:0-2506 GCA_963605145.1 Tannerellaceae bacterium | reverse complement strand
GAAATCAGATTCTTTTTTGTTGTTAAAAATAACCGGCAAAATAACCGGCAAAATACTAGGCAAATTAGAAATTGTTTAAACATTAAAAATGTTTTAAGAATATATAAGGGTCACTACGTTATGTTTTTAATTTCTAAGGAGAAAATAGCGATTAAATAAAAAAAATACAAATTTTATGATAAAATAATATATAGAAGGGAGTAGGTAGATATGACTTTTAAAAGTTACAGTTGGTCGATAGGTACTACTAGTTTTAGAACAAGCCAATTAAACTATAAAATTGAAAGACAATTACAATTACTAAAAGAATTCTGGAAACTAAATCCTAACTTACCATGGAATCCTAATACACAAGAAAAATATTATAATTTCTTAAAAGAAAATAACTTTATTTACGGTGAAGCACCAAGACCAGATAAGGATGCAAGAGAAAAAACATCTGGATTGGTTAATATTGGTGTTATAACAAATGATAGAAGAATTACTGCTGTTGGAAATAGTATAGAGAATTTATTGTACAAGCAAATGAATAAAGATAATATTTTCTTAATATCAGAAGATAGTTATTACTATTTGTTACAAATGCTAAAACTACAAATTGTCGATGGTGAAATAAAAATAAGACCATTTATTGCACTGATATATATGATTGAAAAACTAGACTATCTTTCTTATGAAGAATTCACATATTTATTACCATTATGTAAAAATAAGTATGATGTAAAGAAAATGGTAGAAAATATTAAAGCAAATAGAATGGGATTAGACATTGATGAAATAATTAAAATGAAAATATTTGAAATGAATAATTATTTACAAGCATGGAATATCTTTAGGCAAGATTATCCTATTTGCGAAGAAACTTTTGAAAAAATAGGGCTTAATAGAAAAAGTAGAGCATATGATAGACCTTATAATAATGTATACCATGCTTTGATAGATTTAATTTTTCATTTAAGACACAATACTTTTGACGAGAGGCTAGAAAAATATAAAGAATTATATAATTATTGTCAAAAAATATCAGGAAATACAAGACCTCTTTGGCTTGAATATTTATTTTTAGGTTACAGGGTTAATAGTTTAGATGAAGAGTTTGATAAGAAATTTAGGAGTCTTGATATTTCAAAGGTAAAAAATATAATAGATTTTAAGCAAGAATTTTTTACTAATTTGCATTTGTTTAAATGGAAAGTAAATTTAAAAGAATATTTTGATTTAAATAAAAGATACTTTTCTTTAACAGATATTATTAAGTTTGAAGATGAAAAAATTGAACTTGATATGTTGCCAAAATATTATTTTAAAGAAATAATAGATAACTTACTTGATGAGCAATTATTGGATGAAAATAATTATAAAGATTTATTTTATAATAATGTATCACTTGAGAAAATTTCTCCTAATTATTCTTTAAATATTGAAGATGTTATTAGAAATATTAATAGTGGTTTAGGTACAAATTTAACAATAAATACAATTAATAGTTATGTAGAAAATGAAAAACTAAAGGCATTTAATAAATTAATAGATGAAAAGTTTTCTAATGATAAAATTTTAATGCTACTAGATAATATTAAAGATAGAAATGATGACATAGTGAATGAATATGTTACAGATAATGCTACAGTTCCAACTATATTTGAGTATATATTAGGAATTGCTTGGTATAGAATTAGTAATAAAAAAGGAAATATACTAGATTATATGAATTTGAGTTTAGATGCTGATTTACTTCCAAAAACTCATGCTGGTGGAGGCATGGCAGATATTGTATATAAGTATGATGAAGATGGTTACCCTAAGCACGATTTATTAATAGAAGCAACTCTTTCAGAATCTACAGGACAAAGGTCTATGGAAATGGAACCTGTTTCAAGACATTTAGGTGAGAATATTAAATTAACTAATAATGAAAACGACTATGCGTTGTTTGTGGCACCAATACTAGAAGAAAGAATCATAATGGATTTTAGAAATAGAAAAACATATTGTTATCCAAAGGGAAATGGAAGTTATACAAATGGGCTTAAAATTATACCTATCAATATCGATATTTTAAAGAATTTAATTATTAATAATGTAAAGTATGATTATATATATTCTTGGTTTGATAAGGCTTATAAATCGTTAGAACCAGATCCTATATGGTTTGAAAAAGAAATTTTAGAAAAAGTATAGATAATTGTTTCAATTATCTATTTTTATGGTATAATTTATATATGGTATGTGATGCCTAAAATGGAAATGGAGGATAAAAATGAAAAAGATTTCAATTAATAATAGGAGATATATTGGTAGTAAATTTAGAATGATAAATTTCATAAAAGAAACAATGAATAAAGAAAAAATAGAGTATTCTTCATTTTTGGATTTATTTGGCGGAACAGGTATAGTTGGAGATTTTTTTAACGATCAAAAGACTAAAGTATATGTAAATGATTTGTTAAAATCAAATTATATTTCTTATTTAGCATGGTTTGGCAATGAAAAGATAGATAAAAAT
>CAVCTP010000186.1:0-2509 GCA_963605145.1 Tannerellaceae bacterium | reverse complement strand
ATGCGTATTGCTTATTTAATTGAAAAGTTAGGGGTAGCACCTTATCATATTTTGGCTATTACTTTTACTAATAAAGCCGCTAAGGAAATGAAGAGTAGAATCAATGAAATGTTGTTAGATAGTGGCAGCGGTTGTACTATTTCAACTATTCACTCTTTATGTATGAGAATATTATCGCAAGAAATAGAAGCTTTAAATTATCCTAAGAATTTTACTGTTGTTGATGCCGAAGATCAAAGGCAGATTTTGAAAGAAGCATATAAAGAATTTGGATTAGAAAAAAAGGAATATCCTTATGGAGTTGTTTTAGATTATATTGCGAATAATAAATATGAACATATTGATCCTAAGATGGCAAAGAAATTAACTTATGGAGATCAAAGGCAAATTGCTAAGGCTAATGTATATGAATATTATGTTGATAGATTAAATAAGATGTATGGTTTAGATTTTGATGATTTAATCTTATTTACTACTAGATTATTTGATGAAAATCCAATAATTTTAGAGAAATGGTCAAAGAAATATCATTATATTCATGTAGATGAGTTTCAAGATATTGATAAGGAACAATATCGTTTAATTAAACAATTGGCATCCTTCCATAAAAATATT
Source organism: Tannerellaceae bacterium (assembly GCA_963605145.1). GTDB lineage: Bacteria > Bacillota_I > Bacilli_A > Erysipelotrichales > Erysipelotrichaceae > Colivicinus. Next base: position 1,894 of record CAVCTP010000186.1, on the reverse strand, counting down.
TATGTTGTTGGTGATCCTGATCAAACAATCTATACTTGGCGTGGTGCTGATGTAAATATTATTGTCAATTTTGATAAGGATTTTCCTGATACAAAGACCATTATTTTAAATCAAAATTATCGTTCAACAAATAATATCTTATCTGGTGCTAATAGTGTTATTAAGAATAATAAGGCTAGAGTTGAAAAGGAATTATTTTCAAAAAATGGTGATGGTTCTAAGATTATTCATAAGACTTGTAACTCAGAATTGTTTGAGGCTAATTATGTAGTTAATCAGATAGTTAAGTTACATTCTGATGGTAATAACTATTCTGATATGGCAGTATTATATAGATCAAACTATTTATCTAGAGAAATAGAAAAAGTTTTAATTGAAAATAGAGTTCCTTATATTATTTATGGTGGTTTAAGGTTCTATGAAAGAGCAGAAGTTAAGGATATTCTTTCTTATTTAAGAATGATAACTAGATCTGATGATTTAGCTTTTACAAGAATTATCAATCAGCCAAGAAGAGGCATAGGCCAAAAAACTATTGAAGCAATTCAAACAATAGCTAAGGATAAGGATATAAGCATGTATGAAGTTATTAAGAATGGTTTATATCCTAAGAATAAAGATATTTTTAATCAATTTGTTTCCATGATTGAAAAATGGAAAAATGATATGAATACTATTGACCTTGAATTATTACTACAAGAAGTATTAGATGATTCAGGTTATCGTACAATGCTTGAAAAAGAAAATGAAACAGAAAGATTAGAGAATATTAAATCATTACTAGATGATATTAAAGAATATTCCCAAAACTATCCTGATTCATCATTAGATGATTACTTACAAGAAATTTCTTTATATACTGATAAAGCTTCTTTACAAGTAAGTGATGCTGTAAACTTATGTACTATTCACTCTGCTAAGGGATTAGAGTTTGATATTGTATTTGTTATTGGTTTATCAGAAGGTATTTTCCCATCAGAAAGATCATTACTTGATGGCCAAAAGGGATTAGAAGAAGAAAGAAGATTAGCTTATGTAGCATATACTAGAGCTAAGAATTTATTATATTTAACAGAATCAAATAGTTTCTCTTATGTTATTCAATCAAATAAACTTCCTTCTCGTTTTATTAAAGAAATAGGTGAGGATTATATCGAACATCTTGATGAAAAACCTAAGGTGAAGCAATCACTTATCTTTGATGAAGAAGCAGTTCCTATACAAAGAAAGAATGTTACACCAAAAGATACTCAATATCGTAATGGTGATGCAGTTATACATAAGATGTATGGTGAAGGTATTGTTATAGGTAATAATTCAGGTATCTTAAAGATTGCTTTCGCTCATCCATATGGTGTTAAAAATATCTTAGCAACCCATCCTTCAATTAGGAAGAAAACAAAAAATGATTATAGTTAAAAGACGCTTACGCGCCTTTTTGCATTTGTTCAAGTTTTACAACAGCATCTAAATTAGATAGACGATATTGTTTATTATCATGAGTATAAAAATCAATTATGACATCTGCCACATGATCATATTCACCAAGTACTTCTTTTAAATAATCAGAAATAAAATTGTAGTTATATAAAGAATATAATTCAAAGATAGTTACAAATCTTTCTTTATTTGTTCCTGCAGAATCAAAGTCATAGAAAGTAGTATCATCAATATCTTTAAAATAATCTTTTATATCTTCCTTCTTGAATAGATATCTTATAAAATCATAATTATCTTCTTTATATAAAGAAACTATTGAAACTTTAATATAAACAATTATTTCTAATGGTAAATTAAGCATCTGCATATCATCAGGCTCAAATTTAATCATTTCCATTAAGGACATCTTTTTTTCTAACATATAAATATAATATCACTAATTGTACCAACTTGG
>CAVCTP010000185.1:0-2540 GCA_963605145.1 Tannerellaceae bacterium | reverse complement strand
ATGTTGGGATATGATACAAGAGGTCATCAATCCCGATACCGAAAGACTTGATGGTTTAAGACTTAATCAATTTGTTGATTGTTTAATGTCCAATACAGGAGAGGGCGAAAAGGACTTCTTCTACACCTCATCAGCCAATTTAATTAAAGCTGTTATTGGCTATACTTCATATTGGCACGAAGAAGAAATTATTAAGAATTATAAGAAACTATATATAAAAGTAGCTAATATAGATAAGTTTAAGGCTAGTGATGATGAATTTATTAGAAGATTAAATAATGGATTAATTTCTTTCAAGTGGTGTAGACAACAAATTCTAACTATCGCTGTTAAGAATGGCTATAACTCTGATGAAATTAATGATATATTTGATCAAATTCATAGACACGCTGACCTTGTTCAACCATTTAATATACAAGCAGTTTACTTAAATTTAATCAATGCTGATACAACAATTAATAATCTAAAAGATGGCGTTGAAGAAAGCGAAAACTCTAACAAGTTGATTAAAAAATGGCATCCTGCTGCAACGAATTATCGTGTATTTATTTCTAACGATACCGATAGTGTTAGAAAATCAGCAATTCAAGGAGCTCAACTTCGTTTTGGTTTATTCATTGATCCAAATATAACTTATGTTGTTTCACATAAAGGTTTAGACCTAAATACCTTTAATCAAGAACAAACTGCATTATTTGTAATAACATCTGATAAATCAGCAGAAACTAAGCCTATTGCATCACTTTTATTTACTTTCTTGTTTAAAGATACGCAAGATGTTTTCGACAAATATCAACAATTATCATATGGCAAAGGCTTAGAAAACCCATGTTGTGGCTCTGCAATTATTCTTGATGATTTCTTCTCGCTTGGTATTTTAGGTGGACATCCTGATGTATTTGCTACAACTATGTCAGATGCTAGAAAAAGAAATATCTATATCACCATTGTTGTTCAACAATACTCACAAATTGAAGCTCTATATGGCAAAAATATAAAAGACTCAATTCAAGGTAACTGTGCTACTTTGATATATCTAGGTGGTAATGATCCAGCAACACTAGACTTTATTTCAAAGTTTGCAGGTGAAGCAACTGTGCTAGATGAGTCGCACGCTGAAAAATCAAAAATCTTATCAACTGGTGCTTTTTCACCTGAATACAAAGCGAAAGCAAGTAAGAGGGATATTTTAACTCAGGGTGAAGCAAGAACTTGGAAAGATAAAGTATTAGTAATTCAACAAGGCGAACAACCTTTAGAACTAAGACCTTTCCCTTGGGTGCAACTTCCTGAATATATTAATGGTGAGTGCATAAAAACTAGTGTCTATAATGACTTAAAACCAATCTGGGAAAGAGCATATGAGGATAAATTACAAAAGGCAACTGATAAAAACGGGAATGTTATAACAGCTGGCAAAATTGAAGAAAATTCAATAAATGATTTAAACAAAATGATTGCTTCTTTGTCGTCTGACTCTACTGAAATTAAATTCAATGCAGAAACAGGAGAAGTGATTGAAGAAATAGTAGATGAATTTGCGGATACGCAAAAGGGTTCTGTTAAGAAAGTTAAAGCTGAAGAAAAGATAGATTCTTTAAGGGACGAAGATATTGTCGAAATTAAAGAAAGGGCAGACACATTAGTTTCAAATGAAGATGAAACAAATATAGATTTCAATAAGATTTGTTAAAAGGGGATAAGTATGGCAACTAAAGAAAAGAAAAAAATTGGGGAAGATCTTGAGATAAGAAACAAAGGTTCATATTCGGCTGAGATTGTTCAAGGTTTTACTACTGAACAAGATAATAAAACTAAGATGGCTGAAGCTCAAAAGAAGGCTTTAAAGTGGCTTCATGAAGCAAAGGCAACAGAGGAAATTCTTGCTGGTAAAGTTATTGGTGTTCAAAATGATCCTGATAGAAAAATGACAGGTGTAAGAGTTGCTTATGAACATGAAGTTAGTCCAAATCATGCAGGTAGAGTTGAAGTTGTCATACCAGATACCGCCTTTTTTGAAAGAAAAATTGAGTCTGAAAGTTATAACTCTAAAAATGAAGTTGCTAAATACTATTCAAGAAAGGCATTTCTAGCAACATACCTTGGTGCAATAGTTCATTTTTGTGTTGTTGGTGTTACCTATGAAGCTAATCCTGATCCTAGTTTTGAAGGTGAAAAATTAATCTATGCTGTGGGTAATAGAAATATGGCTATGGCTAAACTTCGTGATATTTATTTCTTCCACAAGAATAGAAAAAGAAATGATATACCCCCACGAGAAGTTAAACCTGATGATAAAGTTGAAGCCTTTGTTGTAAATACAGATAATCAAATGATAACTGTAAGTGCCTTAGGTGTAGAAACACAAATTAATCTATACAACTTGGCTACCGAGCCTATTAGTTCGTGCAAAGAACTTGTTAAAAATGGCGATAAAATAACTTGCTATGTTAAGACCTTACAAGTCAAAGATGATAATGTTCATTTGGTTTTATCGTGTAGGCAAACTGTTACTCCAACTTCTATTAAGTATATGAAAG
>CAVCTP010000184.1:0-2600 GCA_963605145.1 Tannerellaceae bacterium | reverse complement strand
AGGACATCTTTTTTTCTAACATATAAATATAATATCACTAATTGTACCAACTTGGGGCACCACTAAGAGTACCATTATCGCTGCTAAAACAATTAGTATAAGTAGCATTGCTTGGAAAATAGGTGTTCCAATTATTTAATGTTGCTAAGTTTAAAGAACTGCAATTGTAGAATGCATAATCAAGTTTTTTTACACTACTTGGTTGCCAAGATGAAAAATCACTATTAAAGTTTTTACAGCCAAAAAACATATGAGACATATCTAATAATGAACTCACATCTAAAGAATTTAAACCAATAATATTTTGCAATGTCGGTTCAATAGAGACATCGTTCATAAGAAACATATCGTTACTGTAAACTAGTTTATTTGTATTCCAACCTTGAATATTTAATGTTTGTAAAGAATATAAATTACTAAACATACTGCTCATATCGGTAACATTACTTACGTCCCAGCCACTTAAATCTAAAGTTGTAGGAAAGAAACTTGAATTCGCAACATTAGGAGTATAAGACATATTAGCAAACATATAAGATAAATTAGTACATTTATTACTTATATTCCAATTACCAATATTGCCATAGTTATTAAGTTTATAACATTTATAGAAAAGATATTCGGCTTTTGTCACATTAGAAACATTCCAATTCCCTATATTGCCGATATATTCTAAATTTTCACAGCTTTGAAACATATAGGATATATTCGTAACATTAGAAACATCCCAACTAGAAATATCACCAATATTTTTTAGATTCTTGCAGTAACAAAACAAGCCAGATATATTTTTAATGTTAGAAACATTCCAATTAGATATATTACCGATATATTCCAAAATTTCACAGTTATTAAACATATAAGATATGTTTGATACATTAGAAACATTCCAATTAGATATATCACCAATACTTTCTAAGTTTGTACAATTTTGAAACATATAAGACATATTTGTAACACTATTAGTATTGATGTTTGATAGATTCACTTCTTTTAGACTTGTACACTTTTGAAACATCTTAGACATATTAGTACAAGATGAACTATCTAAGCTATCAAAATTGTAAATATATTGTAGATTTTTTAGATTGGCAAACATTGATAAACATGAACTATTTAATTTGATAGGTTCATTTGCGTTATTTGTAATAATTACATTACCATTATCGTTATATAAAAGAACAGTTTTATTTTGTTCATAGGAAACATCAATTGGATCAGATAATGATACAGCATCATGAGAAAAGGTTATGGTGGTAGGATTAATATTTTTTAATATGGTATTGATAGATTTGCCATCAGTTAAGTTATAACTATATTCTTGTGATAGATTAATACTTAAATCTAATAAGCCACTCCATTGTCCGACTGTTGCGCCAATTACTTCATAATTTATAGTTTTGCTTTCATTATCAGTACTAGTAAAACAGATCTCATTATTTAAAATATTGCCAGAGATATCATCTTTTCCATGAGTATCATGTAAGACAAAGTTATCGGCAATATTAATATATAATTTTTGACTATCTTGTAAGTTGTTTTGACTAATAGCAATTTCAAAAGAACCAGAATTAGCTAAGTTTATATTACTAGGAAGTAAAATAGTATATGCATCATTACTTAGCGTTAATATACTGGCATATAGTGTTAAAGATTTAAATAGTTTATTATTCATTTATTTCCTTTAAAGTGATTGTTAGATTTAGGTAGCCTTGATAATTACCAGCTTTTAAGTCATTGTGATTTAAAGTGATGCTTGAATTTATATTAGAGTTACTTAACTCTTCGTAGGTAAAGTTAGTTTTTGCTTGATTTATAGTAACCTCAATATTATCTTTTTCACTACTTATATATGTACATTGATCAAAAATAATTTCTAAATATGTATCGGCATATATATCACCACTTACAGTAAAGTTGAATTCACTTTTATTATTAGTAATATCAATAGTAGTAGGTAATATAACAGAATATGTTGGGGCAATATCATATGATAAAGAAATGGTATTATCACTAATATGAGTGATAGTTTCACCATTTATATTATTTATAAATAAGAAACATAGTAGTAATGATAATATTATTCTTTTCATATTATTTATTAATAAACCAAGATGCAGGAACTTGGTTGTTTTAGATTTTAACTAATGAGATTGTAAGAGGTAAATCGCAAGTATATGTACCAGCGGCAATAGCATCATGACTTACAGTTATAGTAATGCCATCGCTAGTATATTCACTAGAAATGTCAGAACCATTAATTGATTTATCAACAGTTATAGTTAAATCAACATTACGGCCAGTTACAGCATTATTTTTTAGAACATTTGTACCATTATTTGTATCTTCAGCGATTACGAGTTTTTTAGCTCCATCAACATCACCTTTGATATAGGCTGTAAAAGTAGCTGTATTTTCTGAAACATCAACCGATGTTGGCAGTTTTACAGTATAAGTAGATGCCTTTTCAGCAGTTAATTTTACTGTTCCACTAGTACTGTTTTGGCTTAGTTCTTGATCTTCCGCAAATATATTAGCGGGTGAGGCTAGAACTAAAGCAGCAAGCATTAAAATTGTTAGAATCTTTTTCATTTTTCTCC
>CAVCTP010000183.1:0-2602 GCA_963605145.1 Tannerellaceae bacterium | reverse complement strand
TAAGAATAATTTAAATACCAAGGTTAATATTATTTATTTTGTTAAAGATAATAAAAAAGAAGGTGGAGATTACCTTAATATTGAAGATAATATTTCTAAAATTAATGAAGATAGTAGATTAATATATTTTAAAAATGGAAATATTATTTCCATTGATGATATAGTTTATGCTTCTTTAATAAATGAATAATTATCTATTTCTACGATCAAATTCTGGTTTCTTATAATAAGCAACCTTATTTTCATACATCTTTTGATCAACAATATTCATAAATTCATTAATTGTATAATCTTTAACATTAAATGTTATATAACCCATAGCTACAGATAATTTATATAAACTTGTACTAGTATTATTAAATTCTTCAAATAGTTTATTACAATTATTAATTAATTTATCAACTAATTCTTTATTATCAACATTTAGTATTACTACGAATTCATCACCACCATATCTAGCAACTGAACCATATTCACCAAAAGCATCTTTAAGTATTTTAGCGGAATCAACTAATGCTTTATCACCTGTAGTGTGGCCAAATTTATCATTGATTTGTTTAAAACCATTTAAATCAATCATAATACATGAAATAATGTAATCGTTTTTGCGATAGAAGAATTGTTGTAGATATTTTAAATATTCACGATTATAGATACCAGTAAGTTGATCAACAAATATTGCTTCATTTTTAATGGCAGTCATGACACCAGCTGAGGCAATAGCAATTGAAGGCCAAATAACTGATACACCATAGACTAAACTTTGAATAGTAGTTCCTGCAGCAACTGGAAGAATAAAGATATGAACAGGGAAGAACTTCATAACGCCTGCTTTATTACGACATCTAATATATAAATATAGACCATCTAATATTTCAATAAAGCAAATAGCTAAATATAACCAATAACCATTTCCTCTTTTATAGACATTATCATTAACTTCAAAAATAAAAGGATAGAAGAGATTAATTATTAAACCAGCTACAGCAACAACCATGATGATTGTATAAACTTTTTTTCTTTTACTTGTAAAAGGAATATTTAAATGGGCAATAACAAAACATGTCCAAAGTAAACCTAAAGCCGCATCAGCTAAATATAGATAAGTATTACCAATATAGACAACTAAGGTATTTATTAAACCAGCCTTACCATCGCAGAAAAAGACAAATGGGTCAATGATACAAGCCGCAAAAGTCATTACCATCATTCTTAAAACAAATCTAGAGTCCTTATCATCATCTAATTTATACTTATCACTCAAGAATAATGTGATTAATAGTAGAACTGCTAGAAAGTTTCCTATGAATATTGTCGTTAAGTTAATCATACTCTTCCTCTAAGATGCATTTTAACATAAATTTCATTCCTTAAGTCAGATGATATAATGAAAACAGTTAAAACATGCCATTAAGAATAATTAGAGATGATATTTTAAAAGTTAAAGCCAGTGCAATTGTTAATCCAAGTGATACTTTATTATCGGGTTCAGGAAGTATTGATTTTAGAATACATGATATTTGTAAAGATGCTTTAAATTTAGAACTTCAAAAATATAAATATATCAATACAAGTGATGTTATATTAACTAAATCATATGCTTTAGATAATTGTGATTATATTATCCATGTTGCTGGACCTGTTTATAGCGATGGTAAACACAATGAATTTGATTTATTAAGAAAAGCTTATAAGAATATCTTAAATATAGCCTTAGAAAACAATATTAAAGATATAGCCATCCCGCTTATATCAAGCGGCACTTTTAACTTTCCTAAAAAAGATGCTTTTAATATAGCGGTTGAAGAAATAAATGATTTTATTGCCGATAATGATATAGATGTAACTTTAGTTGTATATGATGATGAATCTTTTTCTATAAGTAAACAGTTAAATGAAGATGTAAAAGACTATATTAATAAGAAATTAAATAAGCCAAAAAGGACAAGAAGAAAAAGACCTGAAATTAGTCTAACTTTATGTGATAATTCAATAACACATAAATATGAAGAAAATAAATCTTATTCTTTTGTTTGTCAGGAGAGTAAACCTATATTTGAACTAGATGAATCCTTTTCGGAATCACTATTAAGAATTATTGATGAAAAAGGTTTAAAAGATGCTGATGTTTATAAGAAGGCTGGTATTGATAGAAAATTATTCTCAACTATTAGAAGTAAAAAGGATTACCATCCTTCTAAAAAGACCGCTGTATCTTTATGTATAGCCTTAAATTTAAATTTAAAACAAACAAATGATTTATTAAAGAAAGCAGGTATGACTTTAAGTAATAGTAATCTATTTGATGTTATTATTGAATATTTTATTAAAAACAAAATATATGATATCTATGAAATAAATAGTGTTCTATTAGATAATGATCAACCATTAATTGGTGGTGTATAAATGTCGTGCGTTGCGCGACCTTTTATTTATTGCTTTTTTCTAAAATGAAATTGTTAGATGAGGAGGAAAAAAGCATGAATGAAAATTTAACAGAAGTTGTATTTATTCTAGATAGAAGTGGTTCAATGTCTGGATTAGAAAAAGATGTAATAGGTGGTTTTAATTCAACTATTAAAAGACAAAAGGAAGAAAAGGG
>CAVCTP010000182.1:0-2607 GCA_963605145.1 Tannerellaceae bacterium | reverse complement strand
CCATAATGCAAATCAGAAAAATAGGCAATTAAGATATTACTATTTTCTTCATTAATCTTTTCAGATTTTAAGATAACTTGTCTAGTTTGGATTTGTTTAGTATTAAAGATAGTAGCATTAATAATGCAAGTGGCAATAACGATAATAAGTGATGTTACAATAACAATTATTTTCTTTACCATATTAATAATTATAGCCAATATTCCATCACTTAATTTCACATAAATATTACATATTAAGTACACACAACTTTGATATCCTATAAATGCAAGGTGGTGAGGCCTTGCCGATACATGCCCCATAATAATTATGTATCGATATATTTATCCCCTTAAAAATAAAAGAAAGGTCCCCAAATCGGGGGCCTTTCTCTATGTTAGGAAACTTACATTTTGTTATTTTTTTCACATATAAAGTTTTATAATTAATTTGCGTAAAGAAAGGATAACTATATGGATAAAAAATATGATGTTATAGTTGTTGGGGCTGGTAATGGTGGCCTTTCCGCAGCTGCTTTTTTGGCAAAAAGTGGTAAAAAAGTATTAGTACTTGAAAAACATAATTTACCTGGTGGCTGTTCAACAAGTTTTGTTAGAGGACGTTTTGAATTTGAGGCTACTCTTCATGAAATGTGTCAAATGGGAGAGGGTGAAAATTCCGGAGCAGTAAGAAAATTGCTTGATTGGTATGGACTTGATGTCGATTGGGTAGCAGTTGATGAGGCTTTCCGTACAATTTCTTTAAATCCTCAAGAGAAATATGATGCAACTTTTCCAACTGGTGTAAAAGAATTTATTAATAAGATGGAAGAGGAAGTTCCTGGTTCTTTAAAATCAGTTAGTGATTTTATGGAATTAGGCAGAATGATTTGTGATGGTGTTGATTGGCTAGACCAACATCAAAATGAACCTGAAGGTCTTGCGAAAGTTGAAATGATGTTAAAGTATCATGATTTGATGAAACTTGTACCACTATCTTGTGATGAAGGTATTAGAAGACTAGGCATGCCTGATAAGGCTAGACATATGCTTGAATCATATTGGGACTATGTTTGTGTTGATTCAACATTAATGTCTTTTGCGGTTTATGCTTTCATGACTTATACATATTTAACTAAGAAACCTTATATCTGCCGCAATAGATCACATGAAATTGCTATGGCTTTTGATGATATGATCAGAAAAAATGGTGGCGATATTTGGTATAACTGTGAAGTCAGCAAGATTGATATCAAGAACAATGAGGTCAAGGGCGTAGAACTTAAAGATGGTACATATCTAGAATGTGATAGAGTTATTTCTAACTTAATGCCACATGTTGTATTTGATAGAATGGTTGATCCAAAAGAAGTTCCAGAACGTGATAAACGTTTAATGAATGCTAGAGCTTTGGCTTCATCTTGTATTACTGTTTATCTAGCTTTAGATATTCCATATGAAGAATTAGGTTTTAAGGCTTATGATACATTCTTAAGAACAACTGGTGATAATAAGGTTCAATATGATACAAGTATTGATTTAAAAACTCATGAACAAAATTGTGTAACAATCATCAACGAAGTAATTCCAGATTGTACACCTGAAGGAACATGTTTTATTCAGTTTGCGAGATTCTATAAAGAAGATGCTTGGAATGATAAAGTAGTTAACGCTGAAAACTATTTTGAAATGAAAGACAAGATTGCTGATGAAACAATTAAGCAATTCGAAGATTATATTGGTAAATCTATCAGAGATCATATAGAAGAAATTGTGGTGGCAACACCAATGACTTGGGCAAGATATTTAGGAACACCATATGGTGATGTCTATGGCTATCGTCCTCAGACTTGGGATGGTATGTTCCCTAGAGTTCAATCAGGTCATAAGAAGGACTACACAATTAAGGGCTTAAGATTTGTTGGCGGTCATGGAACACAGATGGATGGCTATTCACAAGCTTATATGTCAGGTAGAGAACAAGCACGCTATATGTTGCAAGATATGAAGGAGGGTAAGTAAATGTCTAAATATAATTATGATCCTAAAGCTTTAAAGGGTTTAGGCGTTGGTCCATTCTTAAATGAAGTAAAAACTAGAGATGAACAAATTGCCAAAGGTGATAATAGTATTCCTACTTCAATTTACAATCCTAATATTGTTTCTCAAGAGTTACACCCATCTGTTCAATTTGGCATTGTGAATAAAGTAATTGAACACAAGGATGCAAAGACATATGTTATAGGTCCTAATGTGGGTAAAGGTACAGAAAAACTTGCATACTTTAGAGCTGGCCAATATGTATCAGTAGTAGTTGAACCTGGTAATGGGGCATTTTTAAGTAGACCATATTCATTATGTTCTAATCCTAAAGATGCTTTTAAGGGAGTTTATGAAATAACAATTAAGGCTGTTAATGATGGTTATGCCTCAACTTATATCTTGAATAATTGGAAAGAAGGTAGTGAAGTTATTCTTTCAGGACCTTTAGGACAATTTTATTATGAAAGATTAAGAGATAGTAAGAATGTCATTGGTCTTGCTGGAGGATCGGGTATAACACCATTTTTAGCAATGGCTAGGGCAATCGCTGATAAAACTGAAGACTTTAATTTAACTATTTTATATG
>CAVCTP010000181.1:0-2620 GCA_963605145.1 Tannerellaceae bacterium | reverse complement strand
GATATGAAACAAAACGAAACAAAAGCATTAATTAAAACTAATATAGAGTTATTTCTAATATTAATATATTGGGAATTACTTTTATACTATCAATTACACAAAACAATATTAAGTATAAGTATATGGAACATTCTATTTATGCTTCCATTATCTTGTTTATTAACATTTATACTTTCTTGGTCTAAATCAAGAAAGGTTAATAATATATTTAAGATATTGTTAACTTTTATAGTTTCAATATTTTATTTAGGAGAATTAATTTACTATAAGATATTTGGATCATTATTATCAGTATCAACAATGGGTAATGGTACAAATGCACTTGTTGATTTCTGGTGGAGTACAAAGGCTTCAATTCAAGAGAATATTGTTTTAATTATCTTATTTGAACTTCCTATATTAATACAGATAATATTAGCTTTTATAAATAAAGAAGATAATAATTATGATTTAAAAAGACATTTGATTGTATTTGTTGCTGCTGTAGTTTTATGGGTTGGTGTTGTATTATGTTTACCAATCAGTGGAACTGAAGATTATAGTGCCTATGGGGCATATCATTCTAGATTTATTGATACTGATAGTGCTAGTAGTAAATTAGGAGTACTACCAAACTTTATTGTTGAAATAAAGTGTACGTTATTTTCAACGGATAATGTTATCAATGTTTATCAAACAACTGATAATGTGGTAATTGCAGAAGAAAATGATGAAGTTGAAGAGGTAGTTGAAGAGGTTCAATATAATCAATATGAAGGTTTGGATTTTGTTGAGTTAGGTGAGTTGACTGATGATGAAACAATTAAATCATTATGTGAATATTTAAGTACTCAAGAGAATACCAATAAGAATGAATATACTGGTTTATTTGAGGGTAAGAATTTAATTTATATTTGTGCTGAATCTTTTTCTAGATTAGCGATAGATGAAGAGATAACACCAACTTTATATAAGATGGCTAATAATTCCATTGTTTTAAATAATTATTACAATTCCTTTAAGAATGTTACTACTAATGGTGAATATGCTTTCTTAACAGGACTTTGGCCTAATGTAGTAAGAGAAAATACCAAGGGTGGTAATTTAACTGGTACTATGGGTCAATCTATAAATAAGAATATGTCTCAAGCATTAGGTAATATGTTTAATAGAAGTGAAAGAATTGTATCAAGAGGATACCATAATTACCTAGGCTATTATTATGGTAGAAATCAAACATTACCAAACATGGGCTTTACTTGTAAGTTTATGTCTGATGGTATGGAATTTAGCACATCATGGCCTTCATCTGATTTAGAGATGTTTGAACAATCCGTTGATGATTATATTGGTGATCAACAATTCTGTGCCTATTATATGACTTTCTCAGGCCATGGTAATTACACCACAGATAATGTTATGGTATCTAGAAATATTGATGAAGTATCTTCAATGATTGATGATAATCCACCAACTAGTGCTTTAGGTTATTTATCATGTAACTATGAATTAGAAAAGGCAATGGCTTATCTACTAGAAAGATTAGAAGAAGCTGGTCAATTAGAAAATACCGTTATAGTTTTAACAGGTGATCATTATCCATATTATCTAACTGATTATGCTTATGAATATCTAGCAGGTGAAGAGATAGATTATGACTTTGGTATGTATAAATCAACTTGTATTATTTATAATGCTGGACTAGAAGAAAATATCTATGTAGATGAACCTTGTTGTAATGTTGATATCTTACCAACTATCTTAAATCTATTTGGTATTAATTATGATTCTAGATTATATGCGGGAACAGATATCTTCTCAGATGCTTTACATATCGCTCAACTTTACAACAAATCTTTCATTACGGATTATGTTAAATATAATTATTCAACAGGTGAGGCTGAATGGTTAATTGATACTAGTGAATATGATCAAGAGAAACTAGATGCTTATTTAGAGAATGCAATTAATGTAGTTAAGAATAAATATATGATGTCAGTTGAAATAGAAGATACTGATTTCTATGCTTTTGTGTTCGACAACTATCAATTAGATTAAGTAAAATGATAAAATAATCTAGTAAATATGGAGGAATAATTATGGCAATTGAAGCTGGTGATTTTAAAACGGGATTAACAATATTGGTAGATGGTGATCCATGGATTGTAATAGAATTTATGCATGTAAAGCCTGGTAAGGGTGCAGCAATCTTAAAAACAAAATTAAAGAATTTAAAAACAGGTACTACACAAGAAAGAAACTTTAATGCTTCTACTAAGTTTGAAGCAGCAAATATTGATAAGAGAAAAGCAACATTCTCTTACTCTGCTGATGATACATATTATTTCATGGATACAGAAACATTTGATACTTATGAATTATCAGAACAACAAATTGGTTTCAACAAGTATTTCTTATTAGATAGTATGGAAGTTAATTTGATGTTCTTTGATGGTAATGTATTAAATATTTCTCTTCCTGATAAGGTAGAAATGAATCTAGTAGATGTTGAACAAGCAGTTAAGGGTGATACAGCTACTAATGCTTTAAAGAATGCAGTAACAGAAACAGGATTAAATGTTAAGGTTCCAATGTTCATTGGTGATGGAGAAAGAATTATTGTCTCTACTGCTGATGGCAA
>CAVCTP010000180.1:0-2650 GCA_963605145.1 Tannerellaceae bacterium | reverse complement strand
ATTGGTACACCACAAGAGGTATATGACCATCCAGCAAACCTATTCGTATCTGGTTTTATTGGTACCCCTGCTATGAATTATTTTGATGCAAGACTTTGTCTACAAGATGATAAATATGTTGTAAAGACTGATAATCTTACTGTTGTTTTAGATGAAGAAAAGCAAGCTAGATTAAAAGCTAATAAAGTAGCAGAACAAGATGTAACCGTAGGTGTTAGACCAGACCATATTCAAATTGTTGATGATGGCGTTAGTGCTAGAGTTGAAGTATCAGAATTAATGGGTTCTTCATATCATTTACATATGAATGTTAAAGGTAAGGATGTTATTGTAATTGTTCCTACCCATGGTAAACAAAGCGATTATAAGGGCCAAGAAGTAAAACTATCATTTACTGGTTCTGTATGTCATGTTTTCTCTAAAGAAAATCAAAAGAACTTAGAATATTAATAGCCTTGCTTAACCAAGGCTTTTTAAAAGAGGTATTATGAAAGAATTCAAAGGCTATAAAAAAGGAATCAACTTAGGTGGTTGGTTCTCACAATGCGATAATAGTGAAAAAAGGTATGATAATTTCATCAAGAAAGATGATTTTAAACGTGTATCAAAATGGGGTTTAGATCACGTTAGAATTCCTGTTGATTATAATCTTGTCCAAAATCTAGATGGAACTTTTAAAGAAAGTGGTTTTAAACGTATTCAAGATTGTATTGATTGGTGTAAAGAATATAATCTCAATATGATTCTTGATTTACATAAAACTATTGGCTTTAGTTTTGATAGTGGTGAAAAAGAAAGTGGTTTCTTTGATAATGAAAAATATCAAGATTATTTCTATTCATTATGGTCAGAATTCACTAAAAGATTTTCTTTTAGTGATAATATTGCCTTTGAATTATTAAATGAGATTGATGATTATGAATATAAAGATAAGTGGAATGAAATCGCAAGAAAATGTGTTAATAATATTAGAACAATAAATCCAAATATAAAGATTTTAATTGGTGGTTATTATTACAATTCCGCAACAGCAATCAAAGATTTAGATTTACCATATGATGAAAATATAGTTTATAACTTCCATTGTTATAGCCCATTAATCTTTACTCATCAAGGAGCATATTGGATTGATAAGATGGATACTAACTTTAGAATGCATTTTGATGAAAGTACTAATAAATATGAAGAATATACCAATAAATATATTGGCGAAAAACATGTTGATACATTTAAAAAAGATTCTATTATAGATGAATCATACTTTGAAGATTTATTTAAAGAAGCAATTGAGATATGTGAAGATAGAAATGTTTCTTTATATTGTGGCGAATATGGTGTTATTGATAGGGCTGATCCTATAGATATTGTTAAGTGGTTTAAATGTATCAATAATGTTTTTAATAAATATAATATTGGAAGAGCTCTATGGTCATATAAAGAAATGGACTTTGGATTAGTAGATGCTCATTATGATGATATAAGGGAACAATTAATAAAATTGTTATAATTGATAATATGGTTTCAATAAAAGATATTGCGAAAAAATGTAATGTTTCGGCAGCTACAGTTTCTAAAGCTCTAAATGATCAAAAAGATATTTCTGACGCTACTAAGAAACGAATAAAGAAGGTTGCCCAACAAATGGGTTATGCAACTAATATTGCTGCTAGAGCTTTGAAAACAAATAAAACTTACAACATAGGTGTTTTATTTGCGGATTCTAGGTCTGGTTTAACCCATGAGTATTTTTCTTTGATTTTAGGCTCATTTCAAAAAGAAATTGAATCTAAAGGTTATGATTTAACTTTTATTAATAATACTGTTGCCGGAAGGAAAACAACTTATTTAAATCATACTAGATATCGTAGTTTTGATGGAGTTATTATCATGACTGCTGATTTTGAATCTGAAGAAATAAAGGAATTAATATCATCAAATATTCCAGTAGTAACTATAGATTATATGTGCAATGAATGTGCTTCGGTATTATCTGACAATTCTAAGGGTCTAGAAGAACTTGTGAAATATGCTTATTCTATGGGACACAAGAAGATTGCTTATATCCATGGTGAATATACTGATGTTACTAAAGATAGACTTAGTAGTTTCAATAGAGCTTGTAAAGAATTAAATCTAGATATTCCTTCTTCTTATGTTATTGAAAGTCTTTATCACGATATAGCAACCTGTTCTAAGAAAACTGAAGAATTATTAAAACTTAAAGATAGACCAACTTGTATAATTTTTTCTGATGATTATTCTTTACTTGGTGGTAGAGACACAATAATTAATTCTGGTTTATCAATTCCAAATGATATTTCCATTATTGGTTATGATGGTATTAATATGGCCAAAATATTTAATCTAACAACTTATGAACAAGACACTGAAACAATAGGTATTAAGGCAGCAGAAAAACTTTTACAATTAATAGAAAAACCAGATTCAAAACCAGAACATGTAATTGTTTCTGGAAAACTTATAAAAGGAAATACTGTTAAAAAGATATAGTGACGCTATACAAATACCAACCATTCTTCTAATATACTAATGGGTAAGTATTTTTTTATTTACAATAACTCTTAAAATACAAGAAAATTAAGAGTAATTGTAAATTTATCAGGAAATATCATAAATAATGATTTTATAT
>CAVCTP010000179.1:0-2653 GCA_963605145.1 Tannerellaceae bacterium | reverse complement strand
ATTGTATAGTAATCTATCTAGATAAGGGTTAAAGAACGTATAAAATTCATCAACAGTTTCTTGATTTGTTCCTGAATGATACTCTAAATAATCCAAGATATTTCGATAATCTAATGGTTCTAAAACTGTGTCTACAGGATGTGTTTCTATAAAATGTTCAAAAACATGACAATGTAAGATCGTATTAAATTGATTGAAATAAAGTATTTTATTTAAAGCATCTTTAATAATATATTCTTGTTGTTGTTCATGAAGATTAACTGAAAATGTTGGAACAATCTCATCTCCAGAATAATCAATCGTTACAAATACATCTATTGCTTTAAATTGAATATCTAAAATATAGTAATGAAACTTGTGTTCAAATTTTTTTGTCTGTACTGCACTATGACATCTATATTTTCCTATATAAGTGCTTTTATGTGTCGCTAAATATTTTTCAATACATTTTCTTGCCATTATTTTCTGGTATATTGTAATTGACCCATCTAAGTAGTCATCTACAATATACATTCCTTTCTATCAATCTTATTTATCCGTGATTGATTACGGTCTTGTTATTTTGTAATATTGAAATATGTGAATGTGGATTTGTATTATTTTCCGTGGCTTGACTACTTTAAGGAGAATCTTACCACACCTTATTCCTAAACAGTGATTAGTTAGATGAGTCTTTGAATTCCTATTTTGAACCAGATTTTGTGGTTTAAGTGTTGTGGATACCATTTCACATAATTTATTTTGAAAGGATTTTTACATATGAAATTAATTGGCATCGACATTGGAAAAAACAAACATTTCTTTTGTATCATGGATCAACAAACTGGTGAGATCATTTCTCAGCCTGTTTCGTTTTCTAATGACAAAGAAGGTTTTGATTTCCTAATACAAAAAATCAAATCTTATCCAAAAGATTCTGTACTCATTGGTATGGAAGATACGGGACATTATCATTTTGCTTTGTTGAAACACCTTCTAGACTTGCAATATACTGTTGCTTTAATTAATCCTAAAACAACTGATTTCAATCGTAAAATGCAAGGTGGTATTACTAAAAATGATAAACTTGATACAATCAATATCTGTGATGTTCTTGATACTCCTGAGCGTAAAAAACAATATCGTATCACTAAAGTCAACAGCTTTGATCTTTATGAACAAAAACAGTTGACTAGACATCATCACAACTTAAAAGAAGAAGAAAACGTCTATAAAAATCGTCTTCAAAAATGTATAGATATCGTATTCCCTGAATTCAATAAACTATTCAATTCTAAATATGGCACTGTTTATATGAATATTCTTAAAACGTTTGGCAGTGCTGAAAATATCGCCAATACGGATATCAGAACCATCCGTAAATGCTTTGAAATCGAAGGCAGAGGCAATCGTATTTCTTTAACACCTGAAAGACTTAAAGAATGTGCTAGATCTTCTATTGGTATTTCTTCATCAGCGGAAGTTATTCAAATAAAACATTTAGTCGCTCAAATAGAACTTATTGAAGAACAGTTGACTGAAATAGATAAAAAAATAGAAGAGTTCTCAATCCAAAATAACTCTCCTATCCTATCCATACCAGGAATATCTCACTTCTCTGGTACTTCTATTCTAGCGGAATTAGGAGATATAAGCAACTATTCTAAGCCTTCTCAAATCATTAAATTTGCAGGAGTTGCTCCTTTACACTATGAATCAAGTCAGTTTAATGCACAACATACAGCTATTACTAAGAAAGGATCCAAATATTTAAGGAAGACCCTCTATCAGATAATACTTCCTGTAATCAGACACAATCCAGTGTTCAATAAGTATTATCAGTTAAAGATTTCTCAAGGCAAAGGTCATCGTTGTGCTCAAGGACATTGTGTAAGAAAGCTGCTTAGAATCATCTATCATCTTTTAAAAACGAATCAGCAGTTTGATCCTCAACTGTTAAGATAACACTTGAAAATTTTAAAAAATGGCCTTTCGAGGTCTTTTTCAGCATGTCCAAAATTACAAATCACTATTCACTTTTCAATGTTCTCTTACATTTCTAACTGAAAATTCAAATTTTTAAATATTTTCAAACTTTTTCATAAAATCACTTGAATTTTATATAGTTAGCTATTATTCAACATAAATAGTTATATCCTTATCACTAATTTTGTTTCCCTTATCATCTTTTAAAATTGCTTGTATTGTTAACTCACCATTTTCAACTTCTGTAGCATATTCTAACAAATCAACCGTTGTAATCCATCCGATGGTATCACTTTCTATAAATCCACCATATTGTTCAGCATACGCTTCGTAAACATCTGCACGTGGTTCCCTAGACACTTGTGCTAAAATCTTACTTCCCACTTGTATTTCCAGATGTGCTTGAGAACAATCACTTACTTCCCATCCTTTTAATTGCATTTGTCCATTTGATTTATAATGAGTAAAATCTTTTGGCAAGTCAATATAAACAGACCCTTTATATTTTTCAATACCTTTTTCAACTGCTTTTTTCTTTTCCTCTTTATGATCAATGGCAACTTGTTTTAAATATTCATCAATAACATATATTGGATCACCGTCTAGTCTAAATTCACCTTTATAAATCCAAATTGCTCGATTGCATAGTTTCTTTACAACATCCAAACTATGAGAAACAATAACAATT
>CAVCTP010000178.1:0-2693 GCA_963605145.1 Tannerellaceae bacterium | reverse complement strand
TAAATGATAGGCATCTTGTATATGATGGAAAGAATTATGTCTATGCTGATGGTTTTACTGGCGATAAGGGTTATATATTGACAAGTAATGAAACAGAGAAGTTTGTGATATATTCATCAAGATATGTGCTTGGTTTATCAGTTGGTATTTTATTATTCTTTTTAACTAATCAAGTTGTTCTTTCAATCGTATTAGGACTTCTTACATATGTTGTATTTGAAGTTCTATTTAGAACTAGGTTTTTAAAAACATTGCCAGTTATTGAAAAGTATAATAAGCCAAAAGCAAAGGGCATCGTTGAGGGTTTAGTTGATAAACATACAAAGATGAGTTTGATTTTAATGGCTTTATTGATGGGTGGTATAGTTATTTTAATTCCAGTAAATATTCATTTACAGAATTATACTGGTACGTTGTTATATTGTAACTATATTATATTTGCTGCATTATTAATTTATGAAATTATAATTATTATTGCCTTAATTAAAAAGATAAATACAAATAAATAGGAGAGAATTATGCAAGGTATAGTATTAACTAGCCATGGTGAAATGGCAAAAGGTTTACTTCAAACAACAACATTATTTTTTGGTGAACAAGCACAAATTACAGCACGTTGCTTAATGCCAGATGATAATCCTGATGAGTTTGTTGAGGTATTAAAACAAGCAATTAATGATGTTGATACTGGTGATGGTGTTATCGTAATGTGTGATATGTTATTTGGTTCACCTTGTAATTGCATGGCTAGGGTAGTTGGTGAAGATTTAGATGATGATAAAGTTCAAGTATTATGTGGTGTAAATCTTGCCATGGTACTACAGATGCTAGCAACTAGAGAAGCACAACATGTTAGTCCTGAGGAGCTAGTTGAAGCAGCTCATCAAGGAGTTGCGGATCTAAAAGCAACATTAAAAGCAAGTTTATAATTAGGAGCATCGCTCCTTTTTTTGTTGGATATAATCATCAAAGGAAGAAAGAAACTATATCTATTCTCGTAAATAACATCAGAATTTACGAGAATCAATAATATTTTACGAGAATAAAATTATTACCTGGGATTTATTATGTTCGGTGTTTAAACTTATTTTTGATTAATACATTATTTGAACTTTGCATATTGTTAGTAGAATAATGAATTTTATTGTCTGAAATTAATTCATTGATGCATTCTCTGAATGTTTTTGAAGCATTTCCTGCATAGCCAAGTCTTTTATATAATTCGTTTGCGGAAATGTTTTCTTCTTCCAATAAATCTAATATATAATCTTCGATTTGGCTTTTTGTTTTTCTTTTTGTTGATGTATTTTGTTTTGTTTTAGTTTTATTATCATACTTTTCATTTTTTAAAAATGCATCATGAATAGGAATTATTACCGAAAAGAATGAACGATCTTCATCTGTTAATAAGGTAGGTAAAGGTGAACCATTTTCTTTAATTGCTTTTATTGCTGTAGGAATGCCAGTGTTTCTACCTTCTACTAGATGAAGTTCCTTTAAAAAATCACCGATTCTTCGATTTCTATATCTTCTAGTTCTCATGTTGTATTTTTTTATATCTTCGTCACTAATTGACCTATCTGGCCCAGGTATACTGGTGATTTCAATTTTGTCTTTTTCAATCCTTACTGTAATTGGTTCATGTATTTGATATGACTTATGATAAATGGCATTTGAAAGAAACTCTTCTATGGCTTCATAACTATAATTTTTAATTCTTATTGCTTCTGCTTGGCCAGCAACCTTAAATACTTTTTCTGCTATTACATTATTTTTAATATAATTTAAAGCATTTTGTAGTTGTTCATTTATTGGCCCTGTGAAGATACGTTCTTCCATTCCTTGCCCTGTTTCATCAGGTATATTAACAAGTTCAATTTGGCTATAAGGGAAGAATGTTTCTGGGTGATCATTGAAAAATAAAAGTCCGACATTCAATGGTTTAAAATATTCCGAAGGTCCATCGGCAATTCTTAGATTTTTTGCTAGTTGAATTGTATCTAGATTATCAATATCATCAAGCAAAGAGCTTTCTACATTTTCTAAATAGTTTTTAATTAATGGATATTTTAAATCTCTCATTTCAGCTTTGGGATTTATTCTATCGTCAAATGGAATGTTATGTGTTAATGATATTAGTTCTTTAACATCTAAGTCTGTAGCTTCAATCGTGCTAGACAATTTTCTTATATAATATATTTTCTCGCTATTTCTTGAATCTGGTATTTTAGGGCAAGCATATGGTCTTTCATATCCACCTGGGCACCATACTAAAAGTAGCATTTTGCCATCAAAATATACTGGTTCAGTTTGCGGAAGATAGACTGGTTTTAAATACTTACAATATCTAAGTAATTCTTTTTGTATCTTATCTATAGAATCTGGATTAATTCCTTTTACTGGTCTAACAACTTTACCATTTTTCTCTTGGGCACCAATAACAATGTATCCGCCACCCCAGTTATCAATATCATTGGCAAAAGCGCTTATTGTTTTTAAAGTACTTTCTAGATTCCAGCTTTCTTTAAATTCAATTCTTGGTCGCTCAATAATATCTTCATTTAAAAGTTTATCTATAGTGATTGGAATTGCCATAAAGTACCTCCTGAACTTGCGACTAACTTACGACTTTATTATATAGTCGTAAGTCGTAAGAGCCAACGAAATACAAAAATATTAAGTATATTTTCTTG
>CAVCTP010000177.1:0-2698 GCA_963605145.1 Tannerellaceae bacterium | reverse complement strand
ATATATAGTCTATATACTTTAATGATTCAGTAAATGTAAATTGTTCATCATATTTAATATATAGAAGGTCACAAAACTATTAAGAAGAATGGGGTTGACCTAAAAATCGACCCCATTTAATTTAAAAGATCCCTTATTGTTAGAGGACATTTTTTGTGCTTATTTATTGCTTAGATATTGATTTATTTGACTACTTACCAGTTTACTATGGGTAACTACACCAACTACTGTTCCTGCTGATTTATCACTTATATCACCACTAACAAATAATGATGGGATATTAGTTTTGCCATCTTCATATGTTTTGATATGGCCTCTATTGTCTATTTCAATATTTATATCTTTGTTGAAGTTATTTAAAACAGATTGAGAAACACTGATAATTACACTAGAGTAAGGATATTCTTTTTCACTATTTTCAATTCTAATTGCTTTATTATCTTCATTGGTATAAGTATCCGCAAATATAACTGCTTTATCAGTAATTTCTATAGGCATTTTAGAATATTCAAATTTAACACCATCTGAGATTGCAGCATTTAATTCATCTACATTAGAGCGTGATACATTTCTTCTAGCGTAACAAGTAACCTGCTTAACACCTTTTCTTTTAGCGGTTCTTGCCACATCCATAGCGGCATTACCTGCACCTATAACAATTAAGTTATCTCCTAATTCATAAGCATCAGGATTATATAGATAATCAATTCCATAGTGTACATTAGGTAAATCTTCACCTTTTATATTTAAAGTACTTGCTTTAGATAAACCCATCGCTAGTAAGACAGCATCATATTGTTTTAATAAATCATTAATGGTTATAGTTTCACCAATGGTGGTATTTGTTTTAATTTCAATATTTCTAGCTTCTAATTGGTTATGTTTAAAATCATCAATTAATGATTTAGATAATCTAAATTCAGGTATGCCATATCTTAACATACCACCAATATCATTTTTACTTTCATAGATTGTTACATTATAGCCATATTCATTTAAATAGATAGCTGCTGATAAGCCTGCTGGGCCAGCACCAATAATAGCTATATTTTTATTAGTATTGATTGTTTTTTGATATTTCTTTTTTAAATAATTAGTTGATATATATTTTTCTATTTCAAAGAATTGAATAGGTTTATTAATTTTATTTAGGATGCAATTACCATAACACTGTTTTGAATGATTACATACATAGGCACAAAAGGCTGATAGTGGATTATTTAAAAATAAGATTTCTGCAGCTTCATCTATTTTATCTTCTCTAAATAGTTTTATAACTTGAGGAATCTTAGTGTTTATTGGGCATCCTTTCATGCAGGATGGATTTTTGCATTGTACGCAACGATTTGCTTCATTAATTAAATCTGACATATTATCTCCTAGTTGCCATCTTTACTAAATATTTTTTATCATTTAAAACATTCATACTTGATTTAATTATTGATCTATTTTCTTTACTTGTTGTTTCATAATCTTTGAAAATATATTCAAGTATTTGTATTATGGCATAGGCTTCAATAAAGAATAACCAAGAAGTAGAAAATGATTCAGTGATATATTCATATTTTTCTTTTATAGCTTGTATTTGATTATTTATATCATCAATACCATCAGTACATTGTTTTACAGAATGGCTTATTTTAATTACTTTTGTAAGCAAAATAATAATTAAAATAAAGATAATTAATCCTAATAAATAATATAAATATTTGATATAGTCATTAATTAGATTAAGCATAGATTCATTTTACCATTGATTGAATAGTTATATCACCAATTTGTGTTGCTTCAATTCCTTTAGTATATTCTTTGATTGTTTCCATCTTTTTTAGATTATCTAAGGCAAAGGTGTAGGTAATATTTGTATCATAATTTGTATCTATTAGAATTGTATTATTTCTAAGATAATGTTCTATTTTATTGGCCATTTCATAAGTTAATGTAAGTGAAAATTTAGGATATGTTTTATCTTCTACAAGTATTCCTTTTTGTATCGCTTGACTAACTGCATTAGAGTAGGCTCTAATAAGACCTCCTGCGCCTAGCTTTATACCGCCAAAGTATCTAACTACTATAGCACACATTTGGTTTAGATTATTTTTTTCTAAGACATTTAATATAGGTGCACCTGCTGTGCCACTTGGTTCGCCATCATCGTTAGATCTTCTAATGTTATCTAGGATTAATCCACTACAAACATGACTTGCATCATAATGTTTTTTCTTAATGTTATTTAAGTATTCTTTATATTCAATTTCCGTTTGAATATGCTTACAATAACAAATAAATTGGGACTTTTCTATGGTAATGGTATTGATAACTTCATCTTTTAAATACATAAATTTATTGTAATATTTTATGTTAGAATTTTAAATGTTGAGGTTTATATGAGAAGTTTAGAAGAAGTTTTGGCTGAATTAAAGGCCGCAGAAAAAGAGTATGCCGAGAAATGTGAAAAATATGGCATAGCACAAAATAGTAAGAAGAAAAAAGAAGTAGTAGAAGAAGACGACAAGGATACTACTGATGAAGATTCAAAGAATGAAGGCTAGAATGCCTTTTATTTTTTACTTTGTAAAAGATATAATAGTAGAGGAAAAGGGGTTATTATGGCTAATAAGAAACATAAGAGTATTGCTAGTATAAATGATAGGCATCTTGTATATGATGGAAAGAATTATGTCTATGCTGATGGTTT
>CAVCTP010000176.1:0-2720 GCA_963605145.1 Tannerellaceae bacterium | reverse complement strand
GAAATAAACAATTATCATTATTGTTGATAAATAAGAAATGTCTTATGATGTTTCTTTTTTATTAGAGAGGGAGTTTATATGGAAACTTATCAAGATATAAAAGATATAGAAATAGATGGTGATTTTATAGGTGATGTTATGTATAAGCCAACATGGCCTATATATGTCATGATGGTTTTTGCTTTTGCTTTATTGTTTGTGAATTCTTGGGCAGCAAGAATATTAGCGGTATTTATTGCTTTTATAGTTGCTTTTGTTTTCTTTAAAGTTAAAGATAAAAAAACAATTAGTGTTTATAGTAAATGTATCTTGTTATATGACTTTGATGGTATAAAGGCAATTAAGATAAGTAATAGTGATATCGCAAGATATGATACAGGTAGTGTTGAACAATATAAAGTTTTAATTGAATTATTAAATGGTAGACAAATATTTAAGGAAACTTTTAGAATGGATGAAGCTATTAAGTATTTAAAAATTGCTTTACCTCATAAATCTACTCAAGAGGTAAATCAAATAAAAAACAAAAACACTAAATTTGATCCTAGGATTGCTTTAAGGAGATTATTTGGTGTTAAGGATAAAAAGAAGGGAGAATAATAATGGACATTAAAAGACAATACATCGATGTTTTAAATCAAAGAGTTGATGAAGTCTATAATGCACAAAAGGACAAGATTGTTAAGGTTGCCCATATATTTGGTGAATGTATGGATAATCAAGGTGTAGTTCAATTATTTGGTGTAAAGCATGCAATTGAGTTTGTTAATGAATTAAACTATCGTGCTGGTGGTATAGCTCAATTTCACAAATTGGCTTTACAAGACTTAATGTTAAGAAAGAAACTATCAAAGGATGCTGATTTTAAGACTGGCGAGGCTTATAACGATATCAGTATTATTGATCAGTTATATGAAATCTATCAAATGGATGATAGAGATATGTTTGTCTTTGTCTCTGAAGCAGGGAATGAGCCTTTAGTAATTGAATGGGCAAAAAGAGTTAAACAAAAAGGTCAAAAGATTGTTGCTGTTGTTAATAAGAAAACATATGACAGAGTTGGTGGCACATTATTAGACTATGCTGATGAATGGTTAGATATGATGGCTGATGATCCTGATCTAGCATTAGATATCAATGGTACTAAATTTGGTCAAATTGGTTCTACTACTACCGATATAATTGCTCAAATGATTACTGCGGAGTTATATAACTATTACATTGAAAAGCATGGTAAGGCACCAGTATTATTAAGCGCTAATATAAAGGGTGCTGATGTTCATAATAATGCTTTAACAGATCCATTTGAAAGGAGAATCCGTCCATGATTAATGCTTTAACTTATAAAGATGCTATAAGTGAATTATTAGTTCATTTATATGATAGTCAAAAGGATAATATTGAAGCTACAGCACGTTCAATGGCGAAGTGTATTGAAGAGGATGGGGTTATACATGTATTTGGATCAGGTCATTCTGTAGGTATGGGTATTGATATATCTAATAGAGTTGGTTGTTTAGTTCCTATACATGTTATTGAGACTCAAGATGCTGTTATTTTAGGTAATACATCATTAGAGGAATTTTCTGATAAGGTTAATAAATTTGAAAGAAGACCTGGTGTAGCAGATTATTTCTATAATTTATATGACATTAGAAAGCAAGATATATTCTTTGTTATATCTAATTCTGGTATAAATGGCGTAGGAATTGATTTTGCGGCCATGACAAAGCAAAAGGGCAATAAGGTGATTGTTATTACATCTATGCAACATACTTTGTCAGAAGACTCTAGACACCCTTCAGGAAAGAAATTATATGAATATGGTGATATAGTTATTGATAACTGTGGACCAAGAGGTGATGCATTATTAGAAACTAATGGCATTGAAAAAGTATGTTCAGTTTCTTCTATATGTAATAATGCTATTGCCCAAATGGCAGCAGCAAGAACTGTTGAAATATTAAAAGAAGATAATTATCCACTTCCAGTATTAACTGGTGATAAGAAACATGATGATGAAATTATAGAACATTATAAAGGAAGGATTTAATTATGTACGAGTATCAAGAAAAGATTGTAGCATTGATTAATCATGCAATTGAAACAAATAAAGAAGTTATTGATAAACTAGCAATTAAATTTGCGGAAAACATTGAAAATGATAAAGTAATTCATACCTTTGGTACAGGACATTCTCATATATTAGGTATTGAATTATTTGCTAGAGCTGGTGGCTTAGGTAATGTTGATGCTATGCTAGATCCAGATGTATTAACATCATTTGGTGCACAAAGATCAGGTGCTATGGAAAAAACTAGTGGTGTATCTGATGTTATATATGATTCATATGACATTCAACCTGGTGATATTATGATTATCACATCTAACTCAGGAAGAAATGCTATGCCTATTGAAATGGCTATGCGTTGTCAAAAAGAAGGTATCTATACAATCGCTTTAACAAACTTAAAACAATCACAAGCTTCTACTTCTAGACATCCTTCTGGAAAAAGATTATTTGAATGTGTAGATTGTGTCATTGATTCATGTGTACCAGATGGTGATGCTACATTAAATATTGATGGTATTAAAACAGGACCAGCATCATCAATTGTTACTATGGCTATAATGAATACAATTGTATCAGAAGCAATTAAACTAGTATGTTCACATGGTAAACGTCCATATGTATTCCAATCACAAAATGTTGATGGATT
>CAVCTP010000175.1:0-2742 GCA_963605145.1 Tannerellaceae bacterium | reverse complement strand
AAAAGCCTCTTTCATCAAATTTATATTTCTTTAAAATATATTCTTTATATTCTAAGAATCTATCTTCACTTATTGCTTGTCTAATACCTTCCATAAGTCTTATTAAGAAACGTAAGTTATGTATAGACATTAGTCTATTTCCTAAACCTTCATCAGATCTAAATAAATGGTTTAAATAAGCCTTGGTATAATTCTTACAACACTCACAATCACATTCTGGATCAAGTGGTGAAAAATCATCCTTATAAATTGCTTTTCTAATAGTTATACGACCTTGGCTTGTCATTAATGTACCATGTCTTGCGATTCTAGTAGGTAAGACACAGTCAAACATATCAACGCCTCTTTCAACGGCTTCTAGAATATCATTGATTGCCCCAATTCCCATTTCATATCTTGGCTTATCAGTAGGTAAATAAGGAAGGGTATAATCAAGCATTTTATAATGTGTTTGTTTATCTTCACCAACGGAAGTTCCACCAATTGAATAACCATCAAAATCCATCTTAGCAAGTTCTTCAGCGCAATATTTTCTTAAATCTTCGTAGCGTGATCCTTGAACAATGCCAAATAGGGCTTGATCTTTTCTTGTGTGGGCATCTTGGCCTCTTTTTGCCCAACGAAGAGTTCTTTCAACGGAATCTTTAACATAATCATAATCGCTAGGATAAGGAATGCATTCATCAAAAGACATGGCTATATCAGAACCAATAGCTTCTTGAATATGTATAGAATCTTCTGGTGCCATAAACATTCTTGAACCATCTAGATGGGATTTAAAAGTAACGCCTTCTTCTTTAATCTGTCTACTTTCTGCCAAAGAGAAGACTTGGAAACCTCCCGAATCCGTAAGTACTGGTCCATCATAATTCATAAATTTATGAATACCACCAGCTTTAATTAAAATATCTGGTCCTGGTCTTAACCATAAATGATAGGTATTGGCTAAGATGATAGAAGCATGAATATTCTTAATATCTTCTGGAGATAAGAATTTTACAGTAGCTTGGGTTCCTACAGGCATAAAGACAGGCGTATCAACAACCCTACCAAAAACATTTAGTTTACCTAAACGTGCATTACTTTTCGCATCTTTATGAACAAGTTCATATTTGAATCCTTCAGTTTTCACATCATAATCATAACACATGATACAATGTTTATATGAGGTCTAAAGAACTTAAAACATATAACTTACCTACAGATAGTTACTTTGTTTCTGAAATAAACGCTAAACCGACCATTATATTTTTGGTTTTAATATTAGTAGGAATACTTTCCTTTTTTACTTCTATACCTAAAATATATGGTATTACTTTACTATATCTTGGTTTTGTAGGTATAAGTTTAATGCCAAGAGTTGTATTGATAGAATTTTATAATGATTATCTAGTTCTTTATAATAAGGCAGATAAAAATACTTGTGAGTTAATTTATTATGATGAAGTTGCATCTTGGCACTATAGCCGTGGTACAACTAGGGATTATTTATATATTGATTTAATTGATGGTACACAAGAAAAAATAGAAGCTTTTTCTAAAACTATTTTTGAAGTAACTTTGTCACGTTTTATAAAGGAAAAGAATATAAAAGATAAATGAGAATTGTAGCTTTAGATTTTGAAACAGCCAATCATCATCTTCAAAGTGCCTGTAGTTTAGGCATAAGCATTTATGAAGATGGAGAAATAATAGATAGTTTTGAATGGTATTTTAAACCACATCCTAAATATAACTATTTCACAAATACCCATATTCATGGCATAAGAGAAGAAGATGTAATTAATGAAGAAGAATTTGTTTTTTATTATGAAAAACTAACTGATATTTTAAAAGATAGTATTATTATTGCCCATAACGCTTCATTTGACATCAATGTTTTAAATAGTATTTGTGATTTATATGGCTTAGATCATTTTAAGAATAAATATCTTGATACAGTTGCCATTTCTAGAAAAGTATATCCCGAATTATATAATCATAAACTAGATACCGTAGCTAAATATTTAGATATTGATTTAAATCATCATAATGGTCAATCTGATGCCTTTGCTTGTTTAATGATTTTATTAAAGGCTATGGACTACTATCAAACTTATGATTTAGATGAATTTTTAAGTAAGATTGAATATCATTACAAAGATAATATGTAAATATTTTCAAAGAATGTAAATAATTTAAATTTTATTGTTATGATTTTCATTCTGTTTTATAATAAATTTGGCAAAGGAACATTATTATGAAAGAATACGAAAACAATGCCTATTTCTGGCAAAAAGTAGATACATTATACTCATCAGGAGATTTTAAATTAACTAATAAGAAGGGTACCTTACATAAAGATTATCCATCATTAAAATATCCCTGTGACTTCGGTTATGTGAAATCATTAAATTCTGATATTACCCCAATGGAAGTATTTAAATCTGATGGTGGTAAGAAAATTGAAGCAATTATCTTATGTGCTGATATCTTAAATAAAAGATTTGAGGTTAAAGTTCTTGTTGGCTTAAGTGATGAAGAAATAGAAGCAGTACTACATTTTCTAAATTGTACTGATTATCAAAAATCAATATTTATTAAAAGAGGTAAAGAAATTCCTTCTTGGGGAGAAACAGAGTAGCGAAAGCTACTTTTTATATTAAAAAGAAATGGCTAATCACCATTTCTCTTGCTTGCTTCAGCTCTTTGTTTAGATATATCAGCCCAACTAGGCATTGAATCTATTGTTTCACTTAAACT
>CAVCTP010000174.1:0-2782 GCA_963605145.1 Tannerellaceae bacterium | reverse complement strand
CTGATGAAGAAAAGGAAGCAAGGGATCAATATAAGGAAAAATATATTCATATAATTGATTGATATAATAAGGATGGTAAATATGTTTGAGATTAAAAATAATGAATTTATAGTTGAAATAAGTGAAAAGGCTGCTGAGGTACATAGTTTTAAAAGAATTAATGAAGAATATAACTATGTATGGAAGGGTGATTCTAATTATTGGGCTGGTAGAAATCCAATATTATTTCCGCAGGTTGGTTCTAATAGTGAAAAGACAATAAAGGTTGATGGAGTTAAATATAAGACTTCTAATCATGGTTTTGCTAGGAATGAAGTATTTAAATTAATATCTAAGGGTGATGATGAATTAGTATTAGGTTTAAAAGAAAATGATAGTACTTTAGCACAATATCCTTTTAGATTTGAATTATTGGTTAAGTATAAATTAATAGATAATAGATTAGATATTACTTATACAATCAAAAATAATGATGATAAGGTTATGCCATTTGGTTTTGGTTTACATCCTGCTTTTGCTTGTAGTCATGATTATAAGGATACAAAGGTAGTATTTAATGTTGAAGAGGAATGTGGAAAAGAATTAATTATTAATAGTGAATTATTTGATAAGTATCCTACTTATGAAATATATAATCCTAAGGCAACTAAGGCTAGTTTATATACAAATGATAGGATTATTTCTATTGAATATGTTGGTTTTAAGATATTTGCGATATGGTCTAAGGGTGATTTTGTTTGTTTAGAGCCATGGTTTAATCATTGCCCAAGTGATCCAGAAATAGAGTTAAAAGATAGAGAAGGTTCATTATTCTTAAATCCTAATGAATCTATTAATATTAAATATTCTTGGATAATTGAAAAATAGGAGGAATTATGTCAAAGGTATATTTTACAGATTTTAGATGTAGTGATGGTAATAGTAGAATGGATAAGCTAAAGAAATTATGTTTAGCTGCTGGTATTAATAACATTGATTTTGATGGTAAGTTTGTGGCTATTAAGATGCATTTTGGGGAATATGGTAATTTATCTTTCTTAAGACCTAATTATGCTAAGGTGGTTGCGGATTTAGTTAAACAAAGAGGTGGTAGACCATTTTTAACTGATTGTAATACTTTATATCCAGGTTACCGTAAGAATGCTTTAGATCATCTAACATGTGCTCAAATGAATGGTTTTAATGAAGCAACTACGGGTTGTCATGTTATTATTGCCGATGGTTTAAGAGGAACAGATGAAACTATTGTCAAAATAGATGGCGAATATATTAAAGAAGCTAAGATTGGTAAGAGTATTATGGATGCTGATGTCTTTATCTCTTTATCACATTTTAAAGGACATGAAGAGACTGGCTTTGGTGGTGCAATAAAAAATATCGGTATGGGTTGTGGTTCTAGAGCTGGTAAGATGGAACAACATAACCATGGTAAACCTATCGTTAAAACAGAAAAATGTCGAGGTTGTAGATTCTGTTCTAGAGAATGTGGTAGTGATGCCATAACTTATGAAGATAATAAGGCACATATAAATTATGATTTATGTAAAGGATGCGGTAGATGTATTGGCGCATGTGGTTATGATGCTATAGAAAATCCTAACTATAATACTAATGCAATATTAGATATGAAGATGGCAGAATATGCTTATGCCGTATGTAAGGATAGACCAACATTCCATATCTCAATTGTTCAAGAAGTATCACCAGTTTGTGATTGCCATTCCATGAATGATTTGGCAATGCTTCCTGATATTGGTATGTTCGCAAGTTTTGATCCTGTAGCACTAGATCAAGCCTGTGCTGATGCTTGTTTAAAGGCTGAACCTATTCCTAATAGTGTTTTAGATGAAAATATTAAACATAATCATAATCATTGTAATGATCATTTCTTGAATGCTAATCCTAATATTGAATGGAAAACAACCTTGGAACATGCTGAGAAGATGGGATTAGGCGAAAGAAAGTATGAATTAGAAGTTATCAAGTAATGATAATCTAGTGCTAAAGTTTATTAATTCACATAAAATTCAAATTATATTTATTATAATTAAGTCATGTTAAATAAGATTAAAACAAAACTATGCAACTTTATGCGTGGTAGATATGGTGTTGACCAATTAGGTCAAACATTGATGTGGCTGTCATTTATTGTATTATTGCCAAGTATATTTATTACTTCAAATGTAAGATATATATTTAATTTATTATTCTGGCTAATAATTTTCTATGAATATTTTAGAATGTTTTCAAAAAATATTTATAAAAGACAAGCTGAAAATAATTGGTATGTAAACAAAGTTAATTATCTAAAAACGAGGTTTAAACAAAGAAAGACTTATAGATTCTATAATTGTCCTAAATGTAAAACTCATCTAAGAGTTCCTCGTGGTGCTGGTAATATTACTATTACTTGTAAGAAATGTGGTCATCAATTTGATAGAAAGGCTTAATAATTGAAAGATCCTTATGTAGTATTGGGCGTTGATAAAAATGCTAGTGAAGATGAAATAAAAAGTGCTTATAGAAAACTCGCAAAGAAGTATCATCCGGATGCTAATCCTAATGATGCATCAGCAGCAGAAAAGATGAAGGAGATAAATGCTGCTTATGATCAAATAAAGAATCCTAGTTCTTATCAACAATATTCGCAATATAACACAAATAACACTTATAACAATTACACAAATCCTAATAGTTATGGAAGCAACTTTTACTATTATGATTTTGAAGATTTATTTAGAAGAGCTGCAGAAAATAATAGAGGTTTCACTTATACATTTAG
>CAVCTP010000173.1:0-2785 GCA_963605145.1 Tannerellaceae bacterium | reverse complement strand
ATTTGATTTTCCATTGTGCAATATATCTTTAGATTTTCATAACTTTCAATATCAGGAATACATTCTAAGATTCTTTCTGGTCTTTTAGTTATACAAAAGAATTCACAATCTATTCTTTCTTTAATCATATCTAAGACATCTTTACGCCATAAATCTGCTTCTTCAATAAAAAAATCCGATGAAAAACACATATTAAAAGTAGTACCACTAGGATATTTATAATTACCATTTTTATCTTTTCTTATTGGCATATCAAAAGACTTTGTTTTATATACCACACTAGCATCCTTGCCTATAGATTCATCTCTTCTATAGACATAACAATGCATACATCCTTCCGACTTTTTGTGACAGCCATGCCAACAATTATATGTTTGTCCCATACAAATATTTTATAATTAATATAAGCAAATTAAGGAGAATAACTATTATGAATAATGTTGAATTTACCAAGAAGTATTATATTGACCGTTCAAAGGCTAATTCTATTAAATGGGCTATGGCTAATAAAGAAAAAGCTCTACCTATGTGGATTGCCGATATGGATTTTAAGGATGATGAAAGAGTGATTAAAGCCTTAAATGATTTTATTAGTTTTGGTGATTATGGATATGCCAATTTGCCTAGTGATTATTTAGATGTATTTTGTTCATGGCACAAGAATAGAAATGGTGTAACTTATAATAAAGATTCCATTAGATTCTCTAAGGGTGCTGTTGATGCTATGTATCAATTAATATATTCTCTAACTAATAAAGGTGATGCCATAATGATTAATACACCTTTATATCCACCATTTAAAAATACTATTGAAACAACAGGTAGAAAAGTTGTTGAATCTAAATTAATCAATACTGATAGTTATTTCACATTTGACTATAAAGATATTGAAAAGAAATTTAAAAATAAGAAAGTAAAAGTATTAATGTTATGTTCTCCTCATAATCCATTAGGCAGAGTTTGGAAAAAGGGAGAATTAGAGGAATTATTTGAATTATGTAAGAAGTATGGTGTATTAGTTATTGCCGATGAAGTACATTCTGATATCATCATGCCAGATCAAAAGTTTATTCCAGCATTGTCATTTAAGAAATATCAAAATATGATAATTTCTATCATTGCTGCATCAAAGACCTTCTCACTTGCGGTATTCTCACATTGTCATATTGTTATACCAAATAAGAAGTTAAGAACAACCTTTGATAAATATCAAAAAGTAAATCATCTAGCATCCGTAAATGCCTTTAATGGTCTACCTACCTATTATGGCTATAAATATGGTAGTGAATGGTTAGATGCTTTAAATAATGTGGTATTTGAAAACTATAACTATATTAAGAAACAATTATCACCATATTGTAATATGACATCTCTTGAAGGTTCATATCTATTATTCTTAGATTTAGGTGAACACAATACCTGTGAATCAGCTGCAAAGTTATTAAGAGAAAAAGCTCATATTATTGTTAATGCTGGTGAAACATTTGCCCCTGAATATAATAACTGGGTAAGAATTAATCTTGCCACTTCTTTAACAAATATTAAGAAAGCTGTTAAAGCTATTAAGGAGGTTTTGTGATTTATTCCAATTTAAATGATATAAAAGTATCCAAACTTGGTTTTGGATGTATGAGATTCCCGGTTCTAGAAGATAAATCAATTGATCAAGAACAAGTAGAAAAGATGGTTGATATTGCCATTGAAAATGGTGTTAATTATTTTGATACTGCTTGGCCATATCATGATGGTTTATCTGAAGTTGCAATTGGTAAAGCATTAAGCAAATATCCTCGTGATTCTTATTATTTAGCCGATAAATATCCAGGACATCAAATTGCTGAAGAATATAATCCCGAAAAGATATTTAATAGACAATTAGAAAAATGTAATGTTGATTATTTTGATTTCTATTTATTACATAATGTCTATGAAAATGATATTCAAGTATACGAAGATCCTAAATGGGGAATTATTGATTATTTTGTTAAACAAAAACAATTAGGTAAGATTAAACATCTAGGTTTTTCAAGTCACGCAAAACCTGAATGTCTAAAACAATTTATTGAAAGACATCCTAATACCTTTGATTTTGTCCAAATTCAATTAAATTATGTTGATTGGACCTTACAGGATGCAAAACAAAAGGTAGAAATATTAAATTCATTTAATTTACCTATTATTGTAATGGAACCTATTAGAGGTGGTTCACTCGCTAATTTTGATGAAGAAATAAATAATAAATTAAAACAATATCGTCCTAATAATTCTATTGCTTCATGGGCTTTAAATTATTTATTAAATGTTAATGGCATTCTAACAATCTTATCTGGTATGTCTAATATTGATCAAATGAAAGATAATATTAAAACATTTAATGAGAATAAACCATTAAATGAAGAAGAAACAAAAGTAATATATGAGGTTGCAGATACATTTATGAATAGAGTGCCATGTACAAAATGTAGATATTGTTGTGCTGGCTGTCCTGTACAGATTGATATCCCTGCCCTTATTGAAACTTATAATGATTTAAAGATTAAAAAAGCTGTAAATCCTATTATGTATTTAGATTCTATAGATAAGAGCAAATGGCCGCACGCTTGTATTCAATGTGGACAATGTAGTGGCATCTGTCCACAAGGCATTGATGTACCAAGTATTATGACAAGTTTAAGTGAAACAATAGATTCAATGCCTAGTTGGGCTGATATATCTAAGCAAAGAGCTGAAGCAAGTAAAAGAAATGGTGATTAGCCATTTCTTTTAATTTGGTAGGAATATAAAT
>CAVCTP010000172.1:0-2791 GCA_963605145.1 Tannerellaceae bacterium | reverse complement strand
GATTGCCAATATACTAAGTTAATAAGAACCATATTGACCACCATCAATTCTAATGATGGTGTTATTTATATAATTAGCTTCATCACTTATTAAAAACTTAACTAGATATGCTACCTCTTTAGGGTCACCATATCTTTTTGTTAATATCTTTTCACACTCTTGTTTTAAGAATTCTTCATCATAACCTTCAAGTTCTGATTCAGTTCCAATAAAGCCAGGTGCAACAGCATTTACATTTATATATGGGGCAAACTCTACAGCAAGATTATGTGTTAAAGAAATTAAAGCAGCCTTAGATGCATCATAATCAAAACACATTGGATAATAAGTATTAATTCCATTAGTAGAAGAGATATTAATAATTCTGCCATACTTTTTATCATACATATTTTTATATACTCTTCTTGCACAATTGTATGCACCAACAACATTTACATCTAAAGTTCTTCTAAATTCATCAGCTGTTTTTAAACTGAATAAATTAGATAAATCAATTGCCGCATTGTTAATTAAAATATCAACACTACCAAGTTTATCTTCTATTTCATTAACCATAGCATCTACTTCTTTTTCATTAGAGATATCTGCTTTGATTGCTAGACAATTAACATGATATTCATTAATAATTGTTTCTTGTAGATTAAAAGCTTCAGTCTTTGAACTTAAATAATTAATTACAATGTCATAACCATTCTTGGCTAGTTCTAAAGCAATGGCTTTGCCAATACCCTTAGCTGCACCAGTTATTAAGATAACTTTCTTCATATTTTAAAAAGAGCTTTTATTAAGCTCTTGAAGAATATTTACCATCTTCGGTGAAGACTAATATCTTTTCACCTTGTTCAATGAATTGTGGAACTCTGATTGATAAACCTGTTTCAGTCTTAGCATCCTTTGTTTGAGTACTAGGAGCACCAGGAATAGCAGGAGAAGTTTCTACAACAGTTAATTCTACTGTTGCTGGTAAAGAGATTGATAATACATTTCCCTCAAAGAATACCAACATAACTTCCATACTATCAGTAATAAAGTATTTATTGAAACCAATATGATCTTCTGATAATTCATAAGTATCATATGTTTCTTGATCCATAAAATAATAAGTACCATCAGATTCATAAGAGAAAGTTGCCTTCTTCTTTTCAATATTTGCTGCTTCAAATTTAGTAGAAGCATTGAAGTTTCTTTCTTGTGTAGAACCTGTCTTTAGGTTTCTCATCTTTGTTTTTAAAATAGCTGCACCCTTACCAGGTTTTACATGCATAAAATCTATAACAACCCATGGGTCTCCATCAACTATAACTGTTAATCCTGTCTTAAAATCACCTGCTTCAATTGCCATAATAATTACCTTTCCTTTTTCTTCTAAATCATTATATCAGTTTTGTTTTCCTTAATATACTTATTCCACTTGATATAACCATAGGTTGTATTAGTAAAATAACCTAACTTCAATATTAATAAAACATATTGACCACTTAAAATATTAATAATTGATTCTAATAAAGCACATATATACCAAGCAATCCATTGTTCTTCTAATCTAAATAAAATGAATACACCATTGGCAATACCAACAGCTGATGCACAAGCATCTAGATATATAACAATTGTTTCAATTCTTTTATCAGCTATAAAATCAGACATTATATCTAAACCACTGATAAAATAACCAACTACTATAGTCCAAATAATTATTCCTAAGATAACTAATAATTCTTGATAACCCTTTAGTTTTCTTACAACTGTAAGTTCATCCTTTTGCTCGTCTTTGTGCTTTGACCAATTTATATAACTAATAATATCGATAGGTATCCAGAAGAAGAAAGTAGTTGCCATAGTTGCGAAACGATACATTAATACTACGCAAATTACTATCTCACAAACTTCTACTAATAAAGAAACTAAGAAATTATAACGTGATTGTTTAGATATCAATAATTCACACAAGATATTTAAGAATGTATCCATTAAATATAGGAAAGTAATTAAATTACCATTAACCCCATTAGCATCCTCTTCAGGAAATAAAATAGAAAAGATAGAAGCTAATATCATAATAGATATAAACCATATCTTCTCATATGTAGTAAAACATTTAGAGAAGAATAATATAACTAATAATGATAGTGGTATTAAGATAAATGACATATCATAGATTATTGAAAATAAAGTTGATACAAAAATAGCTGCCACTTCAACTATTCTTATAACCTTATTCTCTTCCATATATAAACTTAATTTTTTCAACATACGACAAAGATTATAACACCATATTGCGTATTATCACCAATTTACATCTATAAATTGGATAAAATATTATAACTTAATTTTTGTTTTATTACTTTATTTAAGTTATAATACATTAATAAAGTTATGAGTATGGATTATATAAAAAGAGTTCTTGGATTAGATGTTGTCTATATTAATGACAATCCTAAAAATTATCCTAATTACATTGTTGCAAGATATAGAATACAAAAAGTTTCAATAAATGATTTGAAATTGTTTTTTATTTACCCTAAAAATGAATTAGAATCAATAACAACATTAGAAAAACATATAGATAAAATAAAGGAATATGAAAATATACCTGTGGTTCTTATCTTAGATAAAATAAGTTATAGGCAAAAAGAATATCTTATAAAAGAGAGAATTCCTTTTGTTGTTGAAGGTAAACAGATATATTTACCATTTATGGCCATATACTTACAAGAACGTTGTGATGCTTTAAAGCAAGTTAATGACAAGATTCTTCCTTCTGCACAACTACTTCTTTTGTATTTTATTT
>CAVCTP010000171.1:0-2826 GCA_963605145.1 Tannerellaceae bacterium | reverse complement strand
AGATAGTTCGATTTCTCAATTTGAGATATGTTCCCTTCTAGCAAGATTTCTAGAACAAGAAGCTGAATTTTAGAAGCAACAAAAAATTAATGTTAAAATTAAGGTAAAGATGGCAAATGTGATATTATTCCTTTCGACTTGTTGTTAAACTCTTTTTTGCCATTCTTCGCTTGGGAAAGAAAAGGAGCGGTTTGCTCCTTTTCTATTGGCTTTTGAGTGTGGAAAAAATGTGGAAAACTTACCATGCCATCAAAAAAAGCCATCCATTTCTGGATAGCTCAACTTTACTTATTTTTTAATTTTTTAATCACTATTGGTGATTTAAATTTTACACTCAACATTGGTTTTCGAAATTGAATTCGATAATGTATACAGTTTTTTAAAAACCTTAGACCACCTCGTATTCCTGAAATGAATATGTTAAGAAATAATAGTATCATACCTACTCTTGATGATAGATATAAATACATTTTAGAGTCCATCCCTTGTAGTCCAAAGAAAACTGCAACAGCTGAACTAATTATACATGTTCCAAGTATATTCATTAATAGTGCATCTACTATTTTTTCAAATTTTGTCATTTTGACTTTTCCTTTACTTTTATTATTTTTCATATATTTTTTAGATATTTCTTTATTAAACGAATTAAGTTTTTCTCTAATGCTCCATCCTCACGACAATCCAAACAATATTGTTCGCCATAGAGCTTAGATACATCTTCATAATCATCAATCACGGCACCAAAGACATTAACTCCTGACTTTCGATACTTCTTAATTGCTAAGATTGTATCTTCATCAGAGTTATTAGCGGAATAGTATGATACACCAGCTGGTAGTCCATCTGATATTACTATCAAGACTTTCTGTTCTTCTGGTCTTTTGAGCAGTTTTTCACCCATGTAGGTGATCGCAGCTCCATCAACATTCCCATATTCTGCTTTTATTTGTGCAAGTCTATACTTGTCTTTGTTATCGTTGGTGTCAAAATCTACATAGTTGTTGATGATGATGCCTTCATAACCTGTAGTATGACCGCATATTATGTGTGGCGTGTTTAGATTTCTTAATGTGTCCTCTAATAAGATTGTGGCTTTTTTGGCTTTGCTAATCTTTGATCCATCCATTGAACCAGACTCATCTACTAATACTCCAAAGCAAACTCTTAACTTTCCATCAGGTACACTAATTTTTGAAAAATATTTCCCATCATTGTGTACTACATCCTTAGGATTGAACCTTTGCCCCATTATGTAACCTGAGTCGCAAGATTCTTCTTCCCTATCCTTTAAAATGCTAAGCATCTTTCTAGTTAGAGATTTAGAACATCTTTGTACTTCAGAATAGATATTTTCATAATCGTAAACAAATGTCGACTCGTATGTAGGTCTAACAAGTTTGAGCTTCCTTCCAGAGTAAAAACCTCTAGATTTAGATTTTGAATCAATATCATCTGCTTCCTTTTGAAGCTCTTGTTGATGATTTTGTTCATCCTTTTGTTCAAATTGTTTAGTTGCAGTTTGTTTAACTGCATCTTCATACTTGTGCTTACATACATCTTCATCCTTACAAGCATTTTCAGCTTGTTTTTTGTTAACTGACGATTTTTCTTGATCAGCTTCTTCATCTACTGGTTTGCTGTAACCTTTTGGAACAACAGTTGCACCATTTTTAGAAGCCATATCATTAGAATTTGCATTAGACTTTGTGACTTGTTCACTAGAGTAGTCATTAGAGCTGCCCTGTTCACTGTCACTTTGCCCGCCTTCACCTTGATCTTTCGAGTTACCTAGTTGATTCTTGATTTTCTCAATCATCTTCTTAAATTCCTCACTAGGATCTTTTGCATCCTCATTATCAGGTGGAGTTGGTAGTAGTGGCATTATCTTAACTAGTATGCGATTTAATAAATCACATCTAATCTTTCCGTCAGACTCCCATTTGAGTAAGTCTAGTTCTTCTTCACAGATTTCTAAGTATTGATTAATTAGATCGTCAACTTCTTGTTGCTCTTTGCTTAACTCAATACCTCTTTTTAAACCTTGTCCAGCCTTTAACATCAATAAAGTTTGGTGAAATGCTGTTATTGGAAAGATTTTGCCAGTTACCACATGTTCTAAGATCTCATTATATAGAGGTGATGTTCGATACAATTCTAAGTTAGTATTTGCTAAGCCTAAAGTTGCAACACCATCAAATTTCTCATAGCATCTATTTTCAATGTAGATGTCCTCTACTACATTTTGTAGTGTCAGCATTTCATTGACTAAGATTTTTCGATAATTTGGATGGGTGTTTAGATATTCAATTATCTTATCGGTGTCTATACCTTCTACTTTTGGCTTATTAGGGTAAAATACAAAGTCGCCTTCATTTTGCCAGCCATCAACTTGCTTGTTGTACTCAACAAAATCGGTGAATAAGACATGTCCACACTCATGTATGATATGTCCTACACAATTTACATATTTGCCCCAACTTGTATCAACCTCACGAACTAGAGGCGAGAGTGTATTAACTCTAACCTCAGTCCCTTCAGTGCAGGCAGTAAAGTCACTACCTACATTACATTGTGCCAATAATCTTGGAACTCTATTTAGTGGCTCACAAGCTGATGTAACAACAGCTTGCAAGATCTCAAAAAACGCATCTTGAGAGAATAATTCGTCTGTTTTGTATGTTGAAGAGATTTTTTCAATTTCCCTTCTAATTTCTGCTTTACTTAATTTCATTTTGCCCGCCTCCTAAAACGAAAGAGTCGGGTTAGACTTAATGAAGTAATTTTCTAGTGCGGTTATTACTTCTGGTATTACATCTTCATCATCTG